>JAPLDV010000284.1 GCA_026391235.1 Bacteroidia bacterium
CCTACACCACAAGCGGGAAAAAGTCAGTTACACTGATCATTACCGACGGAGCGATCAGTACGAAAATCAAACCGGATTACATCGAGGTAACTCCTTCGGTAATCGTGGCACTGTTTTCACCGGCTGCATCCAACCGCTGCCAGGGCGCAGAAACCATAACTTACACAACAACAGCCACTTACTTTACTGAAATGATTTATACGCTGGATCAGGCAAGCCTGACAGCCGGAAACACCATCGATGCGGCAACCGGTGCAGTCACCTTTGATCCGGCCTGGTCGGGGACCACCACCATTACGGCCAGTGCCACGGGATGCAACGGTCCGGCAACCACCACCCATGTGGTCACCATTACTCCTCCCGCCGTCCCCGTTTTCGCGCCCATCGGACCGCTATGGCAAAATTCCATTCCCCCGCCCCTGCCCGCAAAATCCCTGAATAACATCTCCGGCACCTGGATCCCTTCGGCAATCAGCACAACCGAGGTCAAAACAACCACCTATGCCTTCATTCCCGATGCCGGTCAATGCGCAACGAGCACATCCATGGATATTGCTGTAATAAACCACGATTGTCCGGAGGTTGAACTGGGTGAGGATAGGGCGACTTGCTCAACCAACCCGATAACCCTGAGCGGTGATGATGGATCAGGCGAAAACTATGTATGGTACATAAGGGATGGCACTTTACCAGTGACCATATCAGTATCACCAACTGTTTTGGCAGACCGGACTGCGGAATATGTCCTTACCGTTACCAAGAATGGTTGCACAATTTCCGATTCGGTTCATATCACCGTACTTGATGCACAATTATTTGGAATCGATTCGGTCAATACAACCGACAACGTCTGTTTTGACGGGCAGGAGGGTTTGATTGAGATATTCCTGCATGGTACCGGTATATCTTATCAATATTCAATTGACCAGGGAGATAACATTCAGAACACCAGCCGGTTTGATGGTCTCGGGTCAGGCGAATATCAAATCCGGGTATCGGAAGATTCAGTTTGCTTTATTGATTACGCAGTTCCGGTAACTGTGGGTCCTGCCGACTCAATAGATATCAGCTACCAAATTAATTCCCCGGGTTGTAAAACGTGCTCCGATGGAAAATTGACGCTTGAGATCTCCGGAGGCTGGGGCGGATACCTGATCACACTCTCGGGAATCCCGGTTGACCCGGTCATGGAGTCATTGGCTGTTGGAGAATATTCTCTGGTAGTTACTGATGCGAAGGGCTGCAAGAAAACTATTGAGATTACCCTGGAAGAGATCGGTATCCCCAATGTGATTACTCCTAACGATGACGGGTTTAATGACCTCTGGAATATACCTTTCCTTGGTAACTATCCGGATGCCGTTGTTAAGGTTTTTGCCGTAACAGGGAAGCTTGTTTATGAATCGGAAAAAGGATATCCGGTTCCCTGGAATGGCAAAAGCAACGGTAATCCCTTGCCTACAGGCACTTATTATTACCTGATCGATCCTGGTTCCGGCGAAAAGCAACTTACCGGATATTTAACAATCCTGAGATAATGAGCGACAAATTTCTGAAAAAAATACACAGAACCTGATCACGAAAAGCACATATCTCCTCTTATTATTCATTGGACTTGCAGGCACTCTGCAGGCTCAGATATCTCCTTTTGCCGATCAGTACCTGCTCAACTCCTTTCTAACCAATCCTGCGATGACCGGTACCGAAACGAAGGGACCCCTCAGCCTTATGGCTCGCAGGCAGTGGGTTGGCATTCAAGGCGCACCATCGTGGCAATCTGCAACTTACCATGTCAGCT
>JAPLDV010000782.1 GCA_026391235.1 Bacteroidia bacterium
TCATTATTAGGTGTGGCACTTCATTCCGGTATTTCCTTCCCTGTAGGCAAAGTAATTTTCATGGATCTGTATCCACTGACATTTTTGGAATTTCTGGATGCTATCGGAGAAAGTTCCTTTGCTGAAATCCTTCACAGTGCCGACTGGAAATTGATAACTGTTTATAAATCAAAGTATATTGAACGGCTCCGTCAGTATTACTATGTCGGCGGTATGCCTGAGGCTGTTTCAAAATTCTGCGAGAATCAAAGTTTTACTGAGGTTCGTGATATTCAGAAACGGATATTAGAGGCATATGAGCAGGATTTTTCGAAACATGCACCAATTGAAATTGTTCCCCGTATCCGGATGATCTGGAATTCAATTCCTGCACAATTAGCAAAAGAAAATCGCAAGTTTATATATGGGCTGATTAAAAACGGATCCCGGGCAAAGGATTATGAGATAGCCTTGTCATGGCTTATTGATTGTGGGCAGGTTCATAAAGTGTGCCGGGTAACAAAACCTGGTTTTCCTTTGAAAGCTTATGAAGACAGAAGCGCATTTAAAATGTTTCTGGTGGATGTTGGATTGCTGACAGCAATGGGTGATATTGATGCTAAAACTCTTCTTGAAGGAAACCTTATTTTCTCCGAATTTAAAGGTGCTTTAACAGAACAGTATGTTTTTCAACAACTTAACTACAATAAGGATCTTATCATTTACTATTGGTCGGCTGAACGTTCAACTGCTGAAGTTGATTTCGTTGCCCAATATAACGGTTCGGTTTTCCCCATAGAAGTTAAAGCAGAAGAAAACTTGCAAGCAAAGAGCCTTAAAGTATATCATGAAAAATTCGGCCCTGAGGTTTCTATCCGCACTTCGATGTCCGATTTTCGCAACCAGGATTGGCTGACTAATCTGCCCCTTTATGCGATCAGTAAATTATCTGGAGTCGTGACGCGAAACGCGTGAAGCTCAACGCGACAAGGCCTTAATATCCTCGAGTCATCATTCCTCCTTTACACACCTTATGGGTATGTAAATATTGGCTAAGCCGAAACCGGTCCAGGGTGTCCCGTTTGCCCGGTCAACGGTCCACATCCATACATCATTTTCCTTAATGGGATCTTTCCGGTCGGTACTGGAGAAAAACCAGGTTACCTGATACGTTTGATTAAACCGGTAAATCGTATCAGGCTTCGCCCCTGGGAATGGTTTCATAATATAATAATCTGCATATCCCAAATCCCAGGCATTGAAATCATATTTTCCACCGTACCGGAGTTCTTTGCAGTTTTGTTCCCCGCCAATTGAATTAAACAAAGTTTCCCAATCCTCGCGGGATGGTAGCCGCCAGCCGCCCGGACAGATAACCATATATTCCTCATCAGCCTGGCTCTTGACAAAGGCACCCACGCGGTAGAGCTTACCAACCTGGTCGCACCACTTTTGTTGTTCAAACAGGCAAATCCATTGATAAATCCCGCTCACAAATTTTTGCGGGATCGTGTAATTCAGGTTCTGTGACATCCACCATTGATTACCAATCTTAACGGTTCCGTAATAGGTTCCATCCCGCTGATCCTTGAAAAAGCCGGTTTGGTCGGTATTGGCAGATACATAAATCTGTTTCTTATCCGATGAGGTCAATCCCTCATTATCCCTGACCTGCAAATAGACCAAATATTGACCTGGCGATTCAAATTGATGGTAAACAAACTTGTCCCTGCTATACGAGGTATCCCAAACCCCATCTCCATCAAAATCCCATCTTACCTCCAGGTCACTAGGGATCTGATTATCATCTCTTGACAACCAGGAATCAAAGTAAAACTGGGTTAAGATGTTACCATAAGTTGACCCGGCCTGGATTTTTGCTCTCGGTGGAAGATTCTCATCCGCGACATAGAATTCTTTTGTCACCTGGTTGAATAACCCGGTTTCTTTATCTATAACTTTCAATTTGACCATAGTCTGCCCGGTTTGTCCAACCTTCAGTATTCTCGTTTTGGCTGTATCCGCTATAGTCCAATCCATCCGGTCAGGCAAGAACCAGGAAAAAAGCAATTCATGAAGGGGGTACCTGGAGTGATGGGAAGCCGAGGCATCCAACAACAGAGTATCCTTTACTCGGATGAGTGTATCATTAATGGTGAAATCTGGGATTATCAGGGAATCTTCCATGGTTACCGTCAGCTCACCGGAAAAGGTTGCCGACCGGCCTGACGGATCCCTGGCTTCAAGTTTTGGGTGATATAATCCTTGAGTTGAATATTGCCAGGTTGTTATCGGGTTGTTTGAGTACTCAGGGGTCCAACGGCCATCGCCCCAGAAATCCCATTTGAATTTGAGTTGTTCGAGTGAATCTTCATCATCTTGCGTAAGGCCGGCATCGAAAGTGAAAACGGTCAGTATATTCCCGTTACCGGGTTTGACTTTGAAGGCAGGACGAGGGGCTGAATAACCCTGTTCAACTTCAATCGTCAGATTTGCGGTTTTTACCAGCTTTTTCCCATCGGCATACTCCAGCCTGATCACCTGGAGGCCTGGCAGCAGGAACCGGTGTTTAACCTGATTTCCGGTGCTGAATGGTGTATCCCAGGTTCCATCATTGTTCCAATCCCAGCGAAAAAAAAGGGTCCGGTCGGCCCTTCCTTCCGTGACCGGATCAACTGTTATCTCAAATACGTCGGTAGTCAAACCCTGAGCGGGTTTAGGTATGATTTTTAGTTCAGGCAGTTTCTCTGGAACATTTTCCTTCGTGCATCCTGCCATAACAATTAACATACAGAGCATCAGGAGGAACCCGATGAGGAGATTTTTACCCATGGCTTATTGATTGAACATAATCGATTTAACCAGCTTCTCTCCTTTAACGATGGTAATCTTGTCCATGGCCCATTTGGTGCCAAACCGGCCTCCCGGAAAACCATCCCACAGGCAGGTATCTCCCAGGCAGGAACAGGTAATGCCGGCCTGAAAATAGTAATTCCCGGGTGCAAGTTTGAAACGATAGGTGCGTTCCCGGTCGGAAACGTTGGCACTGATCAGAAAATCTCCCCGGTACAGGTCGTAAGCTGTTGTTGCAAGGCTCAAATCGATCCGGCGGATTCCGCTTGCGGGCGCAATCCGCTCAGGAAGCGGAAAATCGAACTCAACAGTTCCGATATTCAAAGTTGAGGTTTCATCCGGATCAACAGGAATATCGGGCTCGCATCCGATAATCGCGAGTAACAGACCGGCAATCAGATATTTGATCGCGTTATTCATCATTTTCGCTATTTAATTCACCTCCATGAATATCTTTAAAACCCAGGTTATGGGTGAGTTCGCTGTGCGCCAGTTCGTTCAAAGTGCTGTTAGACAACTGAAGATTGTTTACCGCAGTTTGCTGCATAGAGCTAAAAATTCCAATCCCATTAACCAGATTGGTATACTGATTCAGCGAATTTGAAATAGTTGTTGACTGGAGATCCGGAGAAGCCATTAAAGCGAGCTCCTCGCCTCCTTTGAACAGCTTAAACTGAACGTTGATCACACTTCTTTCAGCACCCTCCCGAAACGGAATTTGTTTTACCATCTCCACCAGGAACCGGTTTCCGCTAAGTATATCGGTCATCTCGATATCTGAACCAAGTCCCAGGGTGGGGTTCATTCGCATATAAGCCTGGTATACCGATGGCTCCTCGTTCAATGTCTCATTGTAATTAATGATGAATAGCCCCTGGAAAATTCCCCGGCCTTTCCCGGGAGCCCATCGGGCCGTAAACTGAACGCCGGACTGCAGGGTGATCTTCCGGCCCGGAATATCCAGCGGATCGTAAACCAACGGCCGGCCAGGCAGTGTAGTGGTACCGGTAACAATCCGGTTATCATCCGGAAAGTGAATGTATAAACGGTAGGTAGCCAGCCTGACGGGTTGAAAATCTGACTTGTATAATCTCAGGTTGCCCTCCGGGAAAAAACCGGTATCCTTGGCTGGAGCTGCAACAGGGTTAAACCGGTAAAGGTGCAAGGATAAACCATCCTGCAACTCCTCAATATACAACGTCACCGGCATATCCCAGACGGTTGAATCGGTAACCGGCGGATGATCAGGATGATTGGGATCCAGCAGAAAGCTTCGTCCCAATCTTACGTACTGTTCATGAACATCGGGGTTTAGCAGGCACCATACCACCGGCACCGGATCGGCGGCAACATTCAGCTCGATTTCATTGGAGCAGGATCCAAAGAAAAGTGACAGTGCAAAAAATCCCGTAAAACAACTTACTGAATGTCTGACAGATTCTCTCATACAAGCAGATAATATGTTTACAAAATCTATGGGGGATGATCAAAGGTACGGAAACATTGGAAATTTGTTTCTGAATCCGGAATTATTCTTCAAAGTGACGAGTGACGAGTGACAAGTGACGGGGGATCGTGAAACGTGACGCGTGACGCAAACATTGGTGATGGTGATAATAACCTTCTTAACGTTCTTCTCCTTCTTAACGTTCTTCACCTTCTTTACGTTCTTAACGTTCTTCACTCTTTAACACACCTGATTGCCATAGCTTCGGAACCAATTCCGCCAAATCCCATTTCGATCTGACTTTTTGATTTATCGATTGTTATATACCACGTACCCAACGCGGTGACCTCCAGTTGCCTGGTTGTTGACCAGTAGAAGCCGTAATTGCGCAATCCGCACGGGAGGGCACCCTCCAGCCATCGGGACAAGCTACATCCAAAACTCCTCTCGGATAGAGATAACCGAAAGGGATGGCATTTTTCTCATCCCCATTATATGGGACCTGCTGATATCTTTCATAAGAATAAACCGTCAGGTTTTTGGAGAACCACCACTGATGCCCCACCTCAACGATTCCGTAGTATTCCCGGTTATAACCTCTCTTATCCAGGAGGATATCACTCCGGCCAGTGCCCGGGCTGATGTAAACCATCTGGGAATAGGTATCTGTCAAACCGCCTTCATCTTTTACCTCCAGCACGACAGGAAATTGCCCGGGTTCTTCAAACCGGTGATACATTTCCGGTCCCATTGTAAAGTCGGTATCGAAAATGCCATCAGCGTTAAAGTCCCACCTCATTAACAGTCTGGAAGGAATTGTTTCAAGATCCCTACTTCCCCAGGCATCAAACCTGATCGTGGATTTTGTATTGCCTCCAATTGAACTGGTTTTAAAAAAGGCTACCGGGGGCAGATTCTTGTGATTAATCTCAAGCGTTTTTGTTATTGAATTTCTCAATCCCAATGAGTTCTTTACTTCTAATCTTACCTTGTAATCCTGTTCTATCATGAAAATGTGCCTGGCGATTGCATCTGTAGTCCATTCGATATCAAAAGATCCGTCATTTTCCCGATCGGCTGGGACAAAAATCCCAGGAAAAGGCTTGATGAGATCCTAACTAAGAGTTCTGAATGCTGAAATGCAAGATTCAAGTATTTAATAAGCTAGCCTCAAGTCCTCCATTAGCATATTAGCATATTAGCATATTAGCATATTAACCCATTGGCACATTGGCACATTGACTGATTGGCACATTACTTCATCGTGATGCACATCTCTCCGCCGGCCAGAATTTCCCGATGAGTTAAATACATGCGATCAAGCGGCTTTCCGTTGAGTGAAATGGACTTTACATAAAAGTTCTTGTCTGTCAGGTTTTCAGCGGTTATGATAAAAGTTTTTCCACCGGGAAGATTGAGTGTGACCTTGGTGAACGACGGAGTACCGATCTGGTATACCCCGTTGGCCGGGTTGAGCGGGTAGAATCCCATGGCACTAAACACGTACCAGGCCGACATCTGGCCGCAATCTTCATTGCCGCAGAGGCCATCGGGCTGGTTTGTGTACAGCGTGGTGCAGATCCGGTGGATAATTTCCTGGGTTTTGGCCGGCTCACCTGCTATATTGTACAGGTAGGCAACATGATGACTCGGCTCGTTCCCCTGGGCATACTGACCTACCATGCCGGAGATATCGGGCGATGCTTCGGCGCCCTGCACCTTTTCCGAAGTATTGAAAAGGGAATCCAGACGAATAATAAATTTCTCTTTCCCGCCCATCAGGCTGATCAGATCCTCAGGATCCTGCGGAACGAACCAGGTATACTGCCAGGAGTTCCCTTCAGTGAAATCATGCACGTTATGACTGCTGTACAAAGGGTTAAAATTCTGCCGCCAGGTGCCGTCCGATATCCGGCCGCGCATGAAACGGGTTACCGGATCAAAAACATTACGATAATTCTGCGACCGGGTCATATAATATTGATAATCCACCTCTTTGCCCAATTTCTTGGCCATCTGGGCGATACACCAATCGTCGTAAGCATATTCCAGCGTTTGTGAAACCGACTGGTTTTCAAGGTCGGCCGGCAGGTACCCGTATTGGCGGTAATTTTTCAACCCGCGACCGTCATCCAGGGCACTTTTCTTCATCGCTTCAAATGCCTTTTCGTAATCGAATACAACCCCTTTCATGGCGGCATCCACGATTACCGGGATTGCATGATACCCGATCATGCAATTGGTTTCGCAACCCTCGAGAGTCCAGACCGGCAGTAGTCCGCTCTCCTCGTAATGGGCCAGCATCGCCTTGATCAGATCAGGCATCCTCTCCGGCTGTGTCAGGGTAAAGAGGGGATGGGCAGCCCTGAAGGTATCCCACAAAGAATAAACAGTATAATTGTTCCAGCCATCAGCTTTTTTAATGGTACGGGAGCTGTCGCTTCCCCGGTACCTGCCATCAATATCCGAGAACAGTGCGGGAGCTATCATCGTATGGTACAGGGCTGTATAGAATGTTTCTTTCAGATCGGCATTACCCGATTCGATCTGGATTTTAGACAATTCCCGGTTCCATGCCTGTCGGGCCGCCTTTTTCACTTTGTCGAACTTCCAGCCCGGGTTTTCTTTTAACAGGTTATTAATCGCTCCGTTTTCATCGACCGGCGACAGTGCCACTTTCACCATCAGTTCACCGCCCTGATTGCCAAAAGAGAATATCGCCTCAGTATATTTCCCGTCCACGGTTTTTACTCCCGGGTTATCCAATCCAGTTTCAAACAGGCTGTATCTGGTCATCGGCTTTGAGAAGGTGGCTGCGAAATACACCTGCTGGTTATTAGCCCAGCCTTTGGATTTCCGGTATCCGGTGATGAGGGTATCATTTTTTACCCTGATGATGGTGGTTACAGGCTGATCCCAGTTGATCGCAAATCCCAGATCGAGCACCAGGTTCATTTTGGATCCGTCAGGATAACGATAGCGATGGAACCCAGTTCGTTCTGTAGCCGTAAGTTCCACTTTGATAGGATTTTGCAAAGTTTTTGGATCGCGAAGGATTACCCGGTAATAACCAGGGGCGGCCGTTTCCTCAGCATGCGAATAGATGGCCCTGAAACGCTGATGGAAATCTTTTCCACCATGGTATTCGCCTTTCTCCAGATTCTCGGTGGTTGGCTGCAGCAGAATATCCGCCAGATCACCGATCCCCGTACCGCTCAGATGCTTATGGGAAAATCCGACAATGATGGAATCAGAATAATTATACCCGGAGCACCAGTCCCAGCCGTTCCGGCCATTATCCGGACTCAGCTGCACCATTCCGAAGGGCACGACAGCCCCGGGGAAAGTATGTCCATGGGCTGCTGTTCCGATAAACGGATCTACGTATCGCGCGTTATCAGCCGGCTGATCTGTGGAGCAGCTTGATAATGCGATAATCAGGGAGAGGCTCAGGCAGAGGTGAATGCGGTTCATGGTGAGAAGATTTGAAGGTTAGAAGGTTGAAAGGTTAAGAGGTTAATAGACAAGAGTTTAGAGATTCGAAAATCGATTTTGAATTCCGAAGTGTAAGATTCAATGCTCACAATCCCAATAGTTTTGATATTCTATTCTCCGTGGAACTCTGTGAAACCTCTGTATAACTCTGTAATTTATTTATTTACAAAGAGTTGCATAGAGATTTTTTACTTTGAACCTGCAATTTCAAAATTCAGAATTGGTCTTCGAATCTATAAATTCTTGCTTGATTTATCCCCTTATCATCCTCGCGAAAGCCGGGAATTTTCATCTCATTCTGACTTGGTTCTACCCCTCCCTGTCAAAATCTTTATTATTTTGGCGGCATGAAAACCGCAATGATATTCATCCTTCTGACAGCCAGCCTCCTCGTTGGATGCAGCCCGCGCAACTCCAATCGCGAAAAACAAATCACCGGTTTAAAAGGTATCCGGACTGAGGGTACCCGGTTTGTGAATTCGAAGGGCCATACGGTGATCCTCTGCGGCATCAACCTGGTGGAAAAAAATCCGGCAGTGAATTATATACGGCAGGATACCATTGGATTGTTCGACCGGTTTGTCCGGTGGGGCTTCAACTGCATCCGGCTGGGCGTCATCTGGGATGGTGCGGAGCCGGAGCCAGGGAAATATGACGAAGCCTATCTGAATAAAATTGAAACCATGGTTAACCGGGCAGCCGCGCGAGGAATTTATGTACTGCTCGACATGCACCAGGACCTTTACGGCCGGCAGTTCAGCGACGGGGCACCTGCATGGGCTACTCTGACTGACAGCCTGCCCCACGCCACCGGAGTTATCTGGAGTGATTCCTACCTGATGAGTCCCGCTGTGCAGCGGGCTTTTGATAACTTCTGGGCCAATAAACCCGCGATTGACGGCATCGGGGTACAGGATCATTATGCCCGGCTTTGGAAGCACATTGCCCGGCGCTTTGCGGGCAATCCGGCCATCGTTGGGTACGATATCATGAACGAGCCTTTCAACGGATCGGCCGGGGCGGCCATTCTGCCGGCCATCCTGAAAGAGTACGCCACCGTGTTGGCCGAAACAACCGGGAAAGTGCTGTCTGAAGACGAGATCATGGAAACCTGGGCCGATGAGGCACGGCGAATCGATGCACTGAAATTTCTGGAGGATCCTGCCCGGTATCAGCGGGTGGTGGATGCTGCTACCGGACTGAATGCGGAGTTTGAGCGGTCGGCACTGCAGGCGATGTATCAGCGTGTAGCTGATGCCATCCGGCTAGTTGATACGGCACATATACTTTTCCTGGAGCATGCTTACTTCGCTAACACCGGTCTGGCTACGGCAATTGAGCCGGTCAGGCTCACGAGTGGAGCCCGTGATCCGCTCGTGGCTTATGCTGCCCACGGGTATGATCTCCTGACTGACACAAAACAGGTGGATTCTCAGAGCCCGGGCCGGGTCGATCTGATTTTTAAACGGATACATGAAGCCTCCAAACGGATGAATATCCCGGTGCTGGTGGGCGAATGGGGAGCCTTCAACGGGAATTCCGATGGGCTGGTGTCGGCAACAGCCTATTTGAAGGGTCTCTTTAATAAATACGGATTCAGTGATACTTACTGGGCCTGGTACCCGGGGATTGAGGAACACCCTTATTTTTATGAGCTGAGGAAATAAAGGACTCAGATCAGCGTCAACGCGTCACGGGTCACGCATTACGCGTCACGTCTTATTCCGCACCCCCGAACTGATCCCATGCCAGTGCGCTGGCTCCGAGAACAGCGGAGTTTTGGCTGTTGAGGCCCGAAGGAAGCAGTTTCAC
>JAPLDV010000223.1 GCA_026391235.1 Bacteroidia bacterium
AGAGGACAAATAATATATGGTATTCGGAGGAATACTCAATGAGTTTTGCAGATCAGAAAGCTTTTTGGCAAGATGGATAAAGGATGTGTTATCCTGTGCATCTACACTTTGATAATAAATCTTTTGTAAAAAAGATGTAATTCTTGTCTTGTCTTTTTCTTCCGAAAATTGTTGCAGCCCTTCCTCCACAGCCCTACGGAATTGGTCATTATTCAGGCCCGACCTGCTCACACCGATTATCGCGAATTTCTCAGGTAATAAATCCTGAACTTCGAGCGAATAAAGTGCGGGAATCAGTTTCCTTTTTGTCAGGTCTCCCGATGCACCAAAAATGACTAATATTTGATTCTCAGGCTTATTCATTTATAACATTACTTTTATGCGAAGATACACGGGATGTTCCGTATAACCAAGATCCATTTCTCTGCGGCCCTCTGCAAGATCTTTGCGGACTCTGCGGTAAAAAAAGATTTAACCGCAGAGAACCCCAAAGAATACGCAGAGGGCCGCAGAGATAGGAATTTTCAATTTTAATGGGAGGAATCGATAATGCCCAAACTAAACTGGATTTTCATCAGGCTATTGTACGATAATTTTCTTTGTAACCGAAGAATTGTCTGTATAAGTTACTCGCAATGAATAAGTTCCGGGGAGAATGTTTTTTACCGAAATCCGGTCGGAGTTCCGGACTGCGGAAACTGACTGACCATTAACATTGATTAATTCAATGCTCCTGATTTCGCGACTTCCGGTTTTAATAACCAGGATATCCTTAACCGGATTTGGAAACATCATTGAATCATCGAAATTTGCTGAATCATTTTCCCCCGTCATATTGTCGAATGTCAGAATGATCTTGTTGTAATAGAGGGTGGTTGTTCCCTCGAATCCCGAATCGGTTCCGATGCATACCCAGACTGCACCATCATCATCCGTGGAAATGGTGAAAAGATGACCGGCATTGGTTCGGTTGATCAAAGTAAAAACAGAGGTCGTATCCGAAACGCCGATATGCCCGAGCGTATCCATATCTGGTCCCGGTAATGCCTGGTTTGATTTATCGATATTCATGAGATAATATCCATCGGATTTCACTTTTTTCGGTTCCTTCAGGGTGGCACCGGCTTTCAGAAAAACACTCTCGCCCGGGGCACCTCCAATGCCAACCGCATTGGTGGGAGCATCAGATGCCAATTCGATATCTATTAATAGTTTATAGATTTTGTTGGGCGTTAATCCGGTTATTTTCCTTTTAATGAACATAAACAGATCATCGCTATGGTTGCTTCCATTGATCATTAAAGCATACTTGCCGGTATCAAGAGGTTCGGGTAAGGTTATTCTTTTGAAATCCAGCTCGTAAAATATGGAATCAGCAACCGGATAATCCGCAAAATCACCAGACCATCCCTGAAAATCCGTCGAAAAATCGAATGTAAAAGTCTGGCTCCTGACCTTTGCCGGGAATAACACGATTGTCAGAATGATCAGGAGCCAGACTTTCTTCATGTTTAATTACTGGTTTCTTCATCAGATTTTCACTATGCTTTTACGGTAAAATGCGAGATTTGTTCTGACTTGAATAAAATAAATCCCTTGTGCCAGGCCTGCCGAATTAACCGTTGTTTGCAGGAATAGCGGATTGAGATCCCTGACCAGGATACCATTTGAATTAAGCAGCCTGATCGACTGCACATTCTCCTCTTTTTCAGTGATAATATTGATATGCAACTGGTCATTGAATGGAACCGGATAACATATAAGTTTGTTTTCTAAAAGCGGATTTTTAAGAACCAGATTATCTGATTCCTGTCCGGAAGCTATCATACCACTTTTGCCACCCGTGTAAGTGTATTCAACATAAAGCTGTGCTGCTTTTGATGAGGATCCTTCATAGGCGTAAGCGGTTCTCGTTCCCGTTCCGGTGATGATGAAGGCCATGCTGTTTCCTGCGATCCAGCCTGCATGGCTGGTAATTTCCTGAACAATTGTTTTCAGATCAGGGGTTTGCTGGGAGGTACCGACTGCGCCTGTGGTTGACCACCCTGTTGGAGACCAGGCAACATTGGCAATTGTTTTAGTACGGTTGGATACATTCTTTTTAGAAGTGGTAAATGCCGCCGAAGTTCCTGAATATTCACCTTTGATAGTCAATTTGCAGGTTGCGGTTGTTTTTTGGGATACACCAAACTGGATATAAGCTTTGGTCACAATGGCTCCTTTGGGAATAGTGACGCTGGTAAATCGCAGTCCGACTATCTGATTGCCAGTGCTTTTGCTGGCATAAACCAATTCGAGAGCTGAACTGGTCAGCGTCATCGTACCCGATGAATACTCCTCAACATCTTCTGATCCAGCCGTAATGCGCTTGGTGAAGATGTAGGATGTTGGCGTTGGGGCGGTTACGGTTATAGTTACCACTCCGGATGTGGTGGAAGCACCTGAATTATCGGTTGCTTTTGCTGTGAGATTGTAGGTTCCGGCGGTAAGTCCGGATATCGAAAAATTATAGGGGCTTACCAGATCCTCGCCCAGGAGGGTGGTTCCCTGATAAAATTCCACTTTGGTGATGCTGCCATCGGGATCGGAGGCAGTGGCTGACATAGTTATGGTTGCCGGTTCAGGTAGGGAAAATCCGTTGGCCGGACTGGTGAGAGCGACAATCGGAGGAATATTTGCCGAACCTCCGGATATCTGAATAGGGGAGGAGATGGCTTCGTCATTATCTTCCTGAATGACCCGCACATAATAGTACTCCCCGTCGTAGCAATTCAGATTTAAAAGGATTGCCGGATTGGCAATATTGAGCGTCATGGTGTTGATCACCACTCCGTTTCTAAGCAGCTGGATCTGCTTAAACACCTCATTGTCGGCATCAGATGCCTGGATCTCAACTTTATAAGATCCTGCAATCACCGTTGATCCCATTTCATTTCCATTAATTTTAAACGACAGTGCCAGATTTTTATCATAAGTGGTAAAGAACCTTTTGGCTTTTAAGGCATTCATGATTTCTGTCCGGTTGTTGGCCGGGGACAGAACTGCCAGCTTTGAGGCTGCCATGGTTCCCCAGGTGCCGGAATGGTTGTCCTCACTGCCGGATGCCCCGATTTTCCACCCACGTTTCAGAGCTTCATCGTACCAGCTCAGATTACCATCGCCGGTATAATATCCGTCGGTATAATAATAAATAGGGAACTTGTCGGTTTTGTTCCACAGTTCCATCCCTACAATTTTCTCAGTGGGTGTTGTGGTGAAATGACTGAATTCCAAACCGGTTGAGTTATTTCGTCCGGGATGATTGAAAAAAGCAACACACTCGTTGCTGTTGAGCCAGGTACACAACCCGGTGAAAGTGTTGTAAGGTGTGGCTGTGGTGATGTAATTCGTTGAATTTATGACCGCCACATGACCCAGATAAGTGTCTGTCCATTCAAAACCCGCGAAAGCAGTGAAAATATTTGCTTCATTGTATTTATCAGCAGCTGTTTTCATCGCGGTCCATTCCAAAGAACTGATGGCTGATGAATGATCCGATAAGCTGAAAAAATCCAGGTCACCGGTTGTTTTAGCATAATTGTAGGCATAGTCGGGTGTTTGCACGCCATCCGAAATGTTGCAATGATTATGCAGATGACCGTAATACACGTTGAATCCGCCGATTGACGGCTGAGCTGCAACGTTTAAGTTAATTAGAATGAATGCTGCTGCCGGGATTAGAAATGAAGTTTTCATGATTTGATTGGGTATGTTTAACTGTTGTCGGGTGTCGGGTGTCGGGTATCGGGTATCGGGTATCAGCTTGGGATGCAATCATGCGTCCCTGCAGTTTTGGATTATGCGTCAACAAAAGGTGAAATTACAGCCAAAAACCGGATCGGGCTGATTCATTGATCAATCGGACTGGATCATTAGTCAAAAAGATTGATAATGGTAACCTCTGCCGGGCAGTTGAACCTTATCGGCATTCCGCTGACTCCTGCACCGCGGGAGGTGTAGCCGGTCATGTTACCCACTTTCCATTTGCCATAGTTGAATTTTTTGCCTTCAAAGCAGGGCGGATTCAGTAAAGAAATTAAACGGATCATCGGTTCCTGTAATCAGGATCTTTTGCCCGTCCTTGATTATTTCAACTGATTCATTAACCAGTAATTCCATTCCAGATTCCTGTTCGTACTGAGCCATCAGATAGGTGTCGTGGTTCCCCAAAACGGCAAAAGTACCAAAAGGTGCCTGAATGTACTTCGATAAAATCTTAACAGGTTTCAGGATCTGACTGAAACTTCCGGAAATATCCCGTCGATAATCTCCAGTCAGTAAGCAAATATCGAATTTCAGGTCTTTAATTTTGTGGATGATCAGCGAGGCAAACCCGGGAATGCTGTCGATATGAAGATCAGATAGATGCAGTATCCTGAGTCGATTGAATGTAGCGGGGAGATTGGGGAATTTAAGCGATAATTCGTTGACCCTGATGGTCTTGGCATTTCCATAACCCTTACGGTAATAGCCGGTTATTTTCAGCAGAACCACAAAGATTTTCAGCAGGCGAAGGAATAAATCCCAGTGACTCTTGCTTTTTCTCCCGCTTTGTTTCTTTACAAATCCTACGTTTTCCAGTACTGACCGTGTAGCGGCCCAAATCAGCTGCTTGTCTTTCCGGATATCGGGAGGATCTAGAAAATGATACATAACAGTTTAGTTTAAAACACTAAGGTAAGAAATGCTTTATTCATTTTTTTTGCATCTTAAGCCACAATTTTGATTTTCTATGGCCCCAACCTTAATGGAACTGATTGGCACCTATGAAAGGTTGCAGGAACTGCAGCGGAGAGCAGTGGTTTTTTTGACCGTTAAATTTTCCGGAATCTCAATTTATCTGGCCGTCAGTTATTTGCATGAAACGATCAAACCCTCCCGCTCAATCAAAGCATGTGACAGTGCTTTGAAGTCTTTGCTTATGACATCCCTGCTGAAAGCGGTCGACACCTCATATGTATTATTGTTTTTTAACAATCATTTTTCTTGTTTCACTTGCTCCATTTGCCTGGAGCTGATAAAAATAAACACCTGTGGGCAAGCATGTTGCATCAAAAGTCATCTGGTGTTCTCCATTCGCCATTTCACCATCCACAAGGGTTCTTACTTCACGGCCCGTAAAATCGTAAACTTTTAAAAGGACATGAGCATCTTTTGGTAGTTGCCAACTGATGGTTGTGTAATCGTTGAAAGGGTTTGGATAGTTCTGTGTCAATTTAAACCGGTTTGGTGTTTCTATCTGGTTATCATCAATGGAAGTTACCCCTCCGCTGGTGGTTTTAAGAATCGCGCCTCTTTTGCCAACAATCCAACCTGTGTTCGAATCAATAAAAATGGCCGATTCCAGATTATTATATGTTGCGTATGTCAATGTTATCCAGTTATTGCCGCCATTTGTGGTTTTTAATACCACACCATGTTCGCCAACAATCCAACCCGTTGAATTATCAGTAAAAGATAATGATTTTAATACTAATGATAAACCTGATGATTGCAGAGCCCAGTTTTCACCGCCATCAGTTGTATGGATAATAGTGCCATTTTCACCGGCTGCCCATCCGGTATTGGCATCTATGAAACAAACGTCATATAAATCTTCCTGGGTTCCGGTGGGTTTTTTTATCCAATTTTCGCCACCATCGGCTGACTTCAGGATGAAACCACCCTCTCCCGCAATCCAACCGTTTGCAGCATCAATAAAACCGACAGAGTATAATCTTCCTACTCCGTTAATAGATTGCTGATTCCAGGTTGATCCGCCATCCGTGGATTTAAGTATTTTTCCGGCCCATCCCACAGCCCAGCCGGAATTGAGATTAGCAAAATCGATATCATATAAATCACTCTGAATCCCACTGATCTGTTTAGTCCAATCCTGCCCGCCATTTGTAGTTTTAAGGATAGTGCCAATTGATCCCGCAACCCAGCCGTTATTTTCATCGATGAAACATACGGCATCGAGGTTATCCCCTTTGTTCTTTTGAGTTGCCCAAATATTTCCGCCATCACTTGTATGCAAAATATAACCGTTGCTTCCTACCGCCCAGCCGGAACTTGCACTGATAAAATCAGCAGAAATCACATCTTCGGTCATGCCGCCTGGATAAACACTCCAGTTGGTACCTCCGTCGGTTGTTGTTACTAATTGTCCGGCCCATCCCACAGCCCAGCCGGAATTGAGATTGACAAAATCGACATCATATAAATCTGCTGTTGTTTTGCTAGTCTGCGATATCCAGTTCGTTCCGCCATCGGTTGTCTTGAGGATTGCCCCACCTTCGCCTGCAGCCCATCCGGTATCTGCATTTATAAAACAGACTGCGGTTAAATTTTTATTCGTCAGGCTGGTTTGCTGAACCCAGTTGGTGCCGCCGTTAATCGTTTTTACGATGGTACCATACTCTCCCACGGCGTAACCGACGTTCGCATCAATAAGCTGAAGGCAATTAAAACTATTTGAAGTATTGCTTTGCTGTTGTGTCCAGTTGGCGCCACCATCGGTTGTCTTCAGAATTATTCCCCATAACGGTCCGGCTGCCCAGCCGGTATTCTCATCGATAAAGTAAATACAATTTAAATTGATGCCTATGGCATTTCCCGGTGCTGACCAGGTTGTTCCGCCATCAGTGGTTTTGAGAATAACTCCGTCATATCCTGTCACCCAGCCGGTATTCGGATTGATAAAATGTACTGCGTACAGGTCTTGGGTTACATTGCTTTGCTGAGGCAGCCAGGTTGCGCCGCCATCCGTTGTCTTTAAAATTGTACCGCTGCTTCCAACCATCCAGCCCGAAGTGTTGTTAATAAAACAGGAGGCCAATATATCCTGAACAGTGATATTCGAATGAACGGACCAGTTCGCGCCACTATTGGCAGATTGGATAATTGTTCCGTTAAAACCCACAGCGAGTATATTTTCCTGGCTGAGAACATTAACCGAATTTAATGTGTTGCCCTGTGGTAGAGGATTTTGCCATACCCAGCAGGATTGCGAAAACAAACAAGGACATGGTATAAAAGCCAAAAACATGAATACGATGACTTTTGTTTTCATTTTTTTCATTTTTAGTAAGTTCCATTTGTGTTCAGAACAAGCCATAAAAATACAAAGTATTTTACGCAATGTCTTAATAACAGAGGGCTTGTAACCAAAAGAACCGGATCCCGACTTCCGCCTGGTGTAATCGGAGTGTATCAATTTCTACTCAGTATGTCAACCGAATGGGGTTAGGATCACGTCCTTAACTCCCTCACGTCCTTAACTCCCTCACGTCCTCACGTCCTCACGTCC
>JAPLDV010000854.1 GCA_026391235.1 Bacteroidia bacterium
GATCAATAGTATGAAGTTACCTTTGTTACGGTCACCACCAAACTAAAAGAATGGCGATAAGATTTTTATAAAATTGTAATATGAAACGATTTCTGATTTTCATCGGTGTGCTTGCCTGTCTGACAGGAGGAACAATCGGCCTGTACTACCTTCTCAGGCAAACGCCTGAGCCTGAGGAAACCATGGATCACTCTGAAGGTACTGCAATTGTTATAACAGGTGCTGCGGCCAGGATTCCCCAGGAAGCGGCATTGCTTGAACAGCTATATGTAACCGGTGAACTGAAGGAAGTTGCCTTCATTTCCGGGGTAAGTTCCGGAGCGCTAAACGCTGTAATGCTGAATGCAATTCTCGATGGGAAATATTCATGGAAAAGATACAGGAACATGTTGTTTTCGATGAATAACCAAAGCGTCTTTATATCTACCGACAAACCGCTGCCTGTGAATACTGAACCTTTGCGAAGGCTTCTGACAACAGTTCTTCATGATACCCTGGGCTACTTTAAACTCAAGGATCTGCCATTTCCCACCTCGCTCTCAACGGTCAGTCTGAATATAAAATCCTGGGCGGATAAAACTTTTCGTTTATGCAATCTGAAGATAAACACAGAAAGCGATCCGGAATTGGACCTTGTCGAGGTGCTTATGGCTTCCACAGCTTTCCCTTTCGCTTTTCCACCCGTCAGGATCAGCAAAAACAGCACTCTTCCTTCAGGCAGATTTATCGATGGCGGAACCACTGCCGACTACATTCCCTATCGGGCAGTACTGGAATTTGAGAAGTTCTCACGCCATAACATCAGCCGCATGATCATTGTCAGCCGGAAGCTGGATACAGAAGAAGGGCTTAGGAAGGAGCTGTTGAACATGGGAATCAACAGGCTCGATCTGGTTGACAAACTGGGGATTGCATTGGAAGATCTGGCGCAACGTGCTTTCTTCCGCGGATTGGAATCTTTAATGAAAGAAGCCCCTGTATTGTCAGAAAGAACACTGATATACCTTCCGGCTATTCCCGGCGAGTACCCACTGTTTGATTTCAGCAACCTGAAGAATCAGTACCTGGCATCACGTGAATGGGCCCGTACACATAAACCTATTGTTCTGGCAACATTTCTTAAAGATGGCATTTCAGTTTATGAATAAATTATGCAGATGGATTTAACAAAATCGGCTCAGCTTACGAAACAGATCCGGGATGTTATACTGACGGACTTTGCCAAGATCATGGAATCGAAAGAAAGTGCCATTGGGAAATTTATCCTGATAGCTGTTGGGATCGAATTCCTGGGTGCCTGTCTGGACAAGCAGCACATCAGGGCAACCGCCAGGAGTGAGAAACGATTTAACACAGCCATCCGGGAGCTTTTTCCAAAAAAGTACCATCATTTTACCCGGCAGGAATCAATACCAAATCTCTTTGTGGATTTCCGTTGTCCGATTATTCATCAGTTCAAACCGGGTAAGTCATTAACCCTTTGTTCACTGGAAGATACTGACAGACATAATCATTTGTCCTACCATGCGGGAGGGTCATTAATACTGGTGGTTGAAGAATTTTATAAAGATCTTGCCATTGCTGCTCTGGAAATGATTTCCAGAATCGAAATGACGCATATTTGCGTCTCTACAGCTCCCTGATAATCTTTAAACAACGATCAATTTCCCCGATGCTGTTATAGATATGCGTTGAATGCCGCAAGCCGTGGATATCACTGGATGAGCGTGGCCTCAGCTTATCGCGGTTCCACATCAGTTCCTGCAAGCGGGGACCGGTCCACCCATCGACATTGTAAACCGTGATCCCGGCACACATATTTTCGTCGGTCGGAGA
>JAPLDV010000748.1 GCA_026391235.1 Bacteroidia bacterium
GACCTCACCCTTTCGGAAGCTTTTGATAATAACCTGGCCCTGGAAGATTATTGGGCCGATGCAAACGTTGGTGCAGTTGATCCGGTCGGGAACATCAACTACTGGCCCCTGAACCAGATGGGAATGGATGATGAGAACGGGAAAAAAGTCGGAGCATACAACTTCAGGGGTGCTATCCTGAATATGGGAACCAATGACCAGAACGATCAGAAGATGAATATTCAGATCATGCGCAACGGTGCGGAAATCCTGAATCAAAACTCTGAAACAAAGGCATTATGGAGTCTGGAAAGGGATACGCTGACATTAGCTGAACCGTGGCTTGCTGATGATTATGGTGTTTATGATTTCAATTACACTGTACTCGGCGATGTTCCGGATGAACTTCCAATAAATAATACGGCCAAGCTATCGTTTACGGTCAATGATACTCTTTATCATCGGGCCGACTTCACCACGGAAGCTACTTCGGGTGGCGGCGGATGGGTCGGCGGAAACAATGCCGGGGACATGGTTGGTGTCGGCTATGATTTAAAGGCACCGGCTGAGATCAACTCCATCTATGCCAGATTAGGCGGTATAACTGCAGGAGCGAATACGACCACGCAATTTGTCCTGGTCAAGGATATGGGTCTTGATGGGTATATTGAGTATATCATGAGTGATGTCGTTGAAGCTCAGAATTTGGGTAGTTCCTGGCAAACCCTGCAGATGGTAAAAGACGGTGAAACAGAATTCCTTGAACCCGGATTTTACATTGCCTGCGTTCGAATGTGGGGTGAAGCAGCAGGAGATGCCGACGGAATCAACGGTATGTCAGTTGGCTGGGACACGGACACCAAATGGACTGGTCAGTATTCCTTCCTCTGGAGAGCTGTTGCAGCCACCTGGTGGTCGATCGACAAGCTTAACCAGATCGGGATTGTATTAAATACCCCCGCCGCAACAAGCACTGCAGGGCTTACCTTCAATGTTGATTTGAGTAAACAAACGGCCAGCGGCGAATTCAAACCCGGTGTTGACCTGGTTGATGTAGTTGGTTTGGATCCAACCTGGGAAGGGACACTTGCATTAACTGATACCGACGGCGACGGTATTTATACAGGATCCATCGAGAATCTTACCGTTGCAAAATACATGAAATACAGCTATCGCATCAACGGCGTACGTGAAGGCGAACCTAAGTTCGGGTATCTGACCAGAACCTGGAGGATCAGCTATTGGAACAAACTTGCTGACACTTATAATACCAACAGCCCGCTGTTTATCTTCAATGTTGATATGTCCAAGCAAATCGCCAATGGAAATTTCCAACCGGGCATTGACACTTTGGAAGTCAAAGGTTTATCAGGTACCTGGTGGAGATCCATGACACTGAAGGATGATGACAATGACGGAATTTATTCCGCTAAATTGACCAGTACGCTCTATTATGGCACCGAGATACAGTACAAATACAGGATCAACGGAAAATTTGAATCGTATCCTTTGACCGGTGATCCTTACCGGAAACATACTGTTAAATACTGGAATTACCTTGGTGATGTCTATAATGAAGGTGGTTCAAGCATTAATACAACTGATCTTGCCGATTCGTTCAGCGTATATCCGAATCCGGCCCAGGGAGCCTTTAAGGTTGCCATTACCAGAGGGGTTGCTACAGATCTGTTGATTACGCTGACCAATATGCAGGGACAGGTTGTGTACCAGAATAAAGTTGCCAATACTACAAACCATCTGGAAACCATCGATACCAAAATGTCGAAAGGGGTTTATTTCCTGACGGTTAATACTGGCAGAGAAGTTAAAGTTCAAAAAGTGGTTATACAGTAGGGACGAATAATTGCGTCCGTTAGCATATCGATTAAAGGAAGGCCGGGGGGGAGCAACCCCCGGCCTTTTTTTATAAAACCAAACGGGAGGACCCGCGGGTCCTCCCCTACAGATATGTGCGAATTGTCGTAGGGGAGGAGCCATGGCTCCTCCCTCTTAATATCACGCGGAAATTTTCCGTGAAATCATTTCAAGCACCCACCAAATCAACCGTCGCATATAGCCAGAATCTATGCTCTTATTGGAAATCGTACGATTTTGGGGAGTTTTTATCGATTAACTTTACTGATACAAACCAAATAAAATCAAAGAATTATGAAACGATTTACTTTGTTGATTGCACTTGCGTGCACAATGGCTATCTCTTATGGCCAGGTACTCGAAACAGTCGTTCATGCAAAGGTAAAACAAGAGCCGGTTACCTTCGGGCGCGCTAATCCGAGTTTTGTTAAAGGTGGCGGAGATGTTTTCTGGTCCACCACGTTTAACTGGGGGGACACTGACACCCGTGTGTGGTCGTTACCTGATGGCTGGACCATTGTGGACCAATCCGATCTTGGCAACCCATGGATGTGGAGATCCCCTTATGATACTATGCTTACACCCTATACAAACATGGGGCCCTCTCCTGGTTTTATCACCCCTCTCGATGGGTACATCGTAGTTCCGGCTGATGTATATAATTATCGTGATAATGTAGAAACCTTCAGCATCATGGATACCTATATAATGACCCCTCCCATCGATTGTTCTTCCAAGACTTCCGTAACAGTAAAGTTTAATCAATATTTTCGCACCTGCTGTGCCGGCGGTATGCTCATGCAGATGTTGGTAACCAATGACGGTGGCGTTCATTGGTCTAGCTATGATTGCCGTTTTGGCGTGGCTAATAACACAG
>JAPLDV010000088.1 GCA_026391235.1 Bacteroidia bacterium
GATAGGCCATATGGTCGAAGGCAATATTGGTGATGACCGAAACCAGCGGCCGGCAAACATTCGTGGCATCTAGCCTGCCTCCTAAACCAACCTCTAATACGGCAATATCCACTTTTTGGCGCTGAAAATAAACGAATGCGGCAGCGGTCAAAAATTCAAAATATGTTAAAGGATTTTTGATCTTTTCTTTTATATCCCTGATGATTTGGTTAAAGTCCTTCCGGGGGATTTTTCTCCCGTTGACAACAATCCTTTCCCGAACATCAACTAAATGCGGAGAGGTGTAAAGACCAACCTTATAACCTGCACAAGACAAGACCGAAGAGATCATCGCCGCAGTTGATCCTTTGCCATTGGTACCGGCAATCAATATTATTTTATATGAATTTTGTGGATTTCCCAGCCGCGACAACAACTCAGTAATTGCCGCAAGCCCGAAATGCATCGTATCAACATTCAAATTGTCAAGATATGCGGAAGATTTTAATTTATTCATTTATTTATCAATTATTTAAATGTGGATTATTTCTCTTGAATGTGTCGTAAACTAGCACACCTTATTCAGACAGGCAATGAATTTATAAAACTGTGTTTGGAAATATGAGATTTCTTCTTCACTCGCCTCTGGCAATATTATTACAATGAAAGAGTATTATTTGTTTTCGGACAACAGACTTTGCCAGGCATGTCTCTCTAAAAACGAACCTGGAACATTTTGCTCCATCTCTTCAAAAAGAACAAATGGCGCAGAAAAAGTCATAAGATGATTATCGCCTAATTGTTTGCGGATATAGACGCGCGCGGAAAGATCAGTCAGGCCCACCACAGCACGCGGCTTTTTTGATTTCGCTTCCCGGTAAGGATAGATGCCTATTGTTTGGCAACCGGCAGCATAGGGAATAATCACGTTTTCATTATCACCACGTCCGTAATTGGCGAGAACCACCAGCGCTGAAAGCTGGTCGGGATTAACAAAAAAAATGACAGCCTGTGGTTTTTCCTTTGCCGGATTTATATCGGCAAGCGGCTGGAAAACAACGTAAGGCAAAGGTATTTCTGTCAGAGGCAGCGCCTTGACAAATTTTTCGACAAGTTCGGGACTCTTAATGTAGTGCTCGCCATGCAGAAAATTATCATAGCTTTCTTTGTTCATGTAAGGTTTGATTTTTTCGGCAGTCTCCATTCCGCCCTGGCGGTCAGCATTGCCGCTGGAAAGAAAGTGACAAAATCCTTCTTCGCCGCCGGGGAAATTTTTATATTGATTGCCGAAACCCAGGCCGACTCCGCCGCCGAAACAGCCGAATGTGTTTTTGTCGGCAACCGCGGCTTTGCCCTTGGCCGCGTGAACAATGAGCCACATCACACAACCCCATTTGCCTTCGGCAAACTGCATGGCATCCACCGGTTTTTCATCGGACCACAAGAGCGCCACTGGTTGGTATTTTAATTGAATCGCGTTGGCAATCGAACTTTCCATCTCGTTGTTAATTCGTCCTCATTTTTTCTGTTATATTATAACAATGATGTATCAATATTGTCTATCCGAATTCAGCTTTGCCGTTTTTTACACAAATCCTTAGCTTCATGGAATGAATTAAATTGAAAATTACTGTTTGTGTAACGATGTTGCTGAGGCATGCCATTACCCATCGCCCTAATGGTCAACATGGATGAAGACATCGATAATTCATAATCACGTATATTTGGCAGGTTACCGAACGGATATCCGCCAGGCCATTCGGAGGTGAAAAGAATCTAAAATTATTGGTTACGTAATAGTTGACTAATTTTTTTCTTTAACAGTTCCTCTATCTTTCTACTTATGTATTCTTCTTTTTCCTCTATTCTTCTACCTATTATACTCATTTGGATTTGCATTCCTAGCACTATCAGCAGCAGAAAAATAACAATAATACCAACAAAATTATACTCGGTCATAAATTCCATATCACATTCCTCTTGTTAAGTTAGGATGTTTTTTTTCAAATATTACCGATTATAATGTAACATAAAAAGTCAAAATAGAAAAACAAAACTTAAGGAAGTAAGTATTAAAAAGGCAGAGCCATTTTTGACCCTGCCGTGAAAGCATTTTACAATGTCTTTTTAATGTTTATTTATAGTGTCAATATACCAAATTCCTTTAATAAAACGATAAATAATGATATTAAATATCCTACAAGAACAATTGTTGTTACTATCTCTGTTTTTGACATTTTTATCCTCCTTCCAATTTAATGGAGTCTAACGATTAATATCCGAACTTCACTATTTCTAATTCTTTTAAATTATATCACTATTCATTATTTTTAAAAGAGGAAAATATAAAGCGTCATTTAGTACTGATTGTAAGCTATCACTTTCATTGAAGTTGAATTTCTGTAGGGTAACAGGAAATTATTGATTTCAAATAAAATCGGAAACTATTATTCTCTATTACCATGCCATGGTTCAAAGGAAAATACATTGAATATCGTATTTTGGGCGTAAAATCCCTTTAACTTTATGTAAAAGGGATTTACAAAAGTCAAAATACCTGAATGAAATCGAAATTAATCCGGTATTACCTTGAAAACTTCATCGCCTGGCCGCACGCGATCGGAAACTTTAACACCGATGAAATCGCCGGCGACAGCCTTTTGCACTGATTTATTTTCCACTTCCATAGATTCGATAACATCGGTAAAGTCCGTAGTGTGGCCGGAGAATTTAATGCTGTCGCCAACAGTTACTTCTCCTTCTATTATTTTTACCGCAGCCACAGAAGGTTTCGAAAAATACTTCATTACTTCGCCAATTTTCTTTTCCGCCATAATAAGACCTCCATTATTATGTTTACAAATTAATGCATCAAATCTCACG
>JAPLDV010000383.1 GCA_026391235.1 Bacteroidia bacterium
AAAAATTTAGAACACCATGAAAACAATCATGCTATTATTCTTCCTGGTGATTTACACCATATCACAAGGACAAACAATTGCCATTAAATCCGGATTATTGATTGATGTTAAAAGTGAAAAAGCAATAAAAAATGCTGTTGTAATTATCTATAAAAACAAGATTGTTGAAATAAATTATAGCAATCAAGTTCCTGATTCTGCTGAAATTGTGGATTTACAAGGATATACAATCCTGCCCGGGTTAATCGATTGTCATACACACATAATGGCCAGTGGAGTTGACTATGATAAAGATCTTTATTCAAATTCCTCTGTTTACCGTGCAATCAGGGCAACCTCTTATCTTAAAGCGTCCCTGTTAAACGGTTTTACTACAATCAGGGATGTCGGTTCAGAAGGTACCGGTTTTTCTGATGTTGACCTGAGCAGATGCATTAATGAAGGGTTGATTGATGGCCCCCGGTTTATTCCATCTGCAGACGGCTTGGCGGTTCGTGGATTTTATTATCCATTTGCCGATGGTCAAAATTGGGAAATTCAATTACCCTGCGGAACCCAGTATGTTTCTGGCAAGGATGAATGTATTGAAGCTGTTCGCCATCAAATCTCAAAGGGTGCAAGATGGATAAAAGTCTACCTGGATTGGAGGACACCAACCGGGACAAAAGTAATTTTCACTCCTGAAGAATTATCTTCAATTGTTGAGACTGCCAACATGCTTGGAGCCCAGGTTGCGGCACATGCAACGACTAAAGAGGCGATAGAATTTTCAATCAATTCAGGAGTCCGGTCAATAGAACATGGATCAGGGTTTAGTGATGAACTTGTGGAAACTGCGTTATCAAGGAGTGTATACTGGTGTCCTACCCTGTCAGTTATGGAATATTTTAAAATGACCGGTATTCTAAAGTATGAATATTCAAATTTGAGAAATTGTTATAAGAAAGGTTTAAAGATCGTGCTTGGAACAGATGCAGGTTCCTTCCCATGGTCTGTCAATCAAGCTAAAGAGCTTGAATATTATACAAAAAACGCTGGGTTCACGCCCATTGATGCCATCAAAACCGGAACAATAAATGCTGCTGAAATGCTGAATATGGATAAGGAAACCGGGCAGATTCAACCGGGATATTTTGCAGATATAATAGCCGTTAAAGGCAATCCCATGGATGATGTTACCCTATTGCAAAACGTTGTTTTCGTGATGAAAAATGGGGTGATATATAAAAGGCCAGATAAGTAAAAACATATTATTTGTCGGATTGAATCCACAGTCCCTTATAAATGGATTCAATCTGGTTTGGATTTCCTTGCCTTTGAGAAAGGTCCGGTGGAGATTGGCTTCTTAAGTGTTTTTCCCAAAATATGCCAGGAACCGCAGATTTTTTAGTCGTAAAAGAATATTTGCGAATCTTTGGTGCAATTATTTAATAAAGTCGTATCATCGAATGATCATTATCAATAATAATCGAATGAAAAACAAAACTTTATCCATTCTGCTCCTGGCAGCGATCACACTCCCGAGTCCTTCAGTGCATGGCCAGAATGCCAGGATATCTGTCGGGGAAATGAAGCGTATGCATAACGAAACGCTGGATGATCCGTATCTGCCCAATGCGGATAACAATAAACGAACTTCTCCGGCCTACCGGTATACAAGCAGGGTTAAATCCAACCCGATGCGCAGCAGTATATTTACCATCCAGGTAAATGTGAATGCAAACGGGCAAAACATCCTTGGCGATGCGGCAAACGAACCCAGCATTGCGGTGAACCCGGTGAATCCAAACGAAATGGTTATTGGCTGGAGGCAATTCGATAATGTGAGCAGTAATTTCAGGCAGGCAGGATGGGGTTATAGTACCGACGGAGGCAAAAGCTGGACTTTCCCCGGTGTGATCGAGCCCGGGATCTTCCGGTCGGACCCTGTTCTGGATTACGATACGGAAGGGAATTTCTATTATAACAGCCTGACGAACTCTCCCGACTATTTCTGCAAGGTTTTTGAAAGCACCAATGGAGGGGCAGCCTGGAATAGCGGAACCGATGCGCACGGGGGAGACAAGCAATGGATGGTGATCGACCGTTCAGCAGAGACCAGTCGCGGGAATATTTATTCATTCTGGTCCAATTTCTACAGCACCTGCTCCCCGGGTTTCGCCACCCGCTCAACGGATGGCGGAGACCACTATGAAAACTGTTTCCTGGTTGACGGTTATCCTTACTGGGGGACGATGGCAGTTGGAAATTCCGGAGAGCTATACATCGGCGGAGCTTCCGGGATCACGGATAGCCTGGTGGTGGCTAAATCACTGAATGCCCGCGAAGGTGAATCCATGGTCATCTGGAACAAACCTGTATTGGTTTATATCGATGGAAATCCCAATGGCTGGCAAGGTGTTAATCCCGGGGGCCTCCTGGGTCAGGTGAATATTGATGTGGATCGCTCCAATGGGCCGGGCAGGGGTAATGTGTACCTTCTTGCACCCGTTACCCGGTCATCAAATGCCGATCCTTGTGATGTGATGTTTGCAGGGAGCTCGGATGGAGGGCTTACCTGGAGTTCTCCAATCCGTGTTAACGATGATCCGTTGGCAACCAACACTCAGTGGTTCGGCACCATGTCGGTTGCTCCCGATGGCAGGATTGATGCCATCTGGCTGGATACCCGTGATGCTCCGCCCGGTTCGGATTCATCCGCACTCTACTATTCCTTTTCCTGCGATCAGGGGAAGACCTGGTCAGTAAATGAAAAGATGTCCGGTTCTTTCGATCCTCATACCGGCTATCCCGACCAGAATAAAATGGGTGATTATTTTGACATGGTATCGGACAGCTCCGGCGCACATGTGGCATGGGCCGGCACCTTTAACGGGGAGCAGGATGTTTTCTACAGCCATATTGTACCTTATACTTCCACCGGAGTCAATGAGATATCCGGCAACACCAGAATTAAAATCTACCCTAATCCTGTAACCGGCACATTGGTTATCAGAGGCCTGGCAACAGATTCCCGGGTTGAAATCTACACTTTTCTGGGGGTAAAATTACATTCGGTAAACAGCCGCAACACGACCTGCGAAATCGATATTTCTGCTCAGCCTGCCGGAATCTATTTACTTAAAATTGTAGATCAGAATGGAAGTACCGTGGTTAAGAAAATAGTCAAGAACTAATTCGGCCCGGGGATCAGGATAAGGAAAGCACCACGCAATCCGACACTTTTCATAGCCTCGACTGTTGTAGCCAATTATGAAAAAAGAATAACCAAAGAGTTGATCAAAATTCTTAATATCAAAAAAAAAAATCAAATTTGTCTGACTTATTTATGATCAATGCATGATTTCAAATCTAAATATGGACCCTGGGCTTTAGTCGCTGGAGCTTCTGAAGGATTAGGTGCGGCTTTTGCCGAAGCATTGGCAAAACGCGGACTAAATTTAGTTTTAATTGCCCGACGGTTGGAAAAATTAGAAGTATTATCAAACAACCTGAGAAACAAGTATCAAATTGAAATAAAGTACCATGCACTGGATTTAGCTGATTTCGTACAGACTAAACATTTCGTTTCCCAACTTGAGATAAATATTGGCTTATTGGTGTATAATGCAGTTTATGCCCCAATTGGCTATTTCGAAAATATTTCTGAAGAAAATCTG
>JAPLDV010000017.1 GCA_026391235.1 Bacteroidia bacterium
CAGCAAATCCTTTGAATCGCTGATCAGCTCGAGTTCCTTTACGGCTTCCTGATTTTGCTTATTCATATAATAGGCATAGCCCAAAGCGTAATGTTCATCCCGCGACATGGTTTTAGTTCCCTTGCGGTATTGCTCAAGGTAAGGAATAGCTTCGGCAAACTGGTTTAGCCTGAAATAAGAATCCCCTGTTATTCTTGCCATTTCAATCTGTTGATCGGGTTTTGCATTCCGGATCAGCTGAGAAGCCAGTGCAATTACCTCGTCAAATTTTTCCTGGGCATAATAAATCTGTGCTATATAAAAGCGGGAAGAACTGCCGAACTCTTTATTGTTTTGAAGACCCAGAAAACCTTTCAGTGCTTTATCGTAGTTTTTGTCCTGGTATACAGTGTAGTAATAGTAATACGAAGATGCTTCCTGAAAATCATTTTCGGAATTCATAACCTGTTCAAACAGAGGCCGTGCATTTTTATATGCTTTATCAATAAAATAGCAATAAGCTAAATAGAATTGATATTCGGTATGATATTCATTTCCAAGCTTCTGAATTTTTACTTGCTGCAACCACGCGGATGCCCGCTTAAATTTCTTATTTACGAACATTACTTTACCGATTTCGAAACGGGCCAGGTTTGCCTTTGAGTTCTCGGGATATTTTTCCAGAAAATTTCCCACCAGGGATTCTCCGTTAGCATGATCAAGTTTTATCGCACACATCGCCTGGTAAAATGCCGCATCTGCGCGTGAGGTGGCTTCCTGGCCCTCCGTCCGCCTGAGATATTCGGTAAATCTTAATTGTGCGGCCCCAAACTGGGCTTTATGAAATAATTCCAACCCTTCCTTCAGATCGGCATCCTGATCACGGTAAATAGCTGATTGCTGAGCATATACCGAATTGGTGAGCAGTATGAACAGGAAAATCGGAACAAGGACTATTGGATATCGATTCATAGCTTGTTGTGTTTCGTCTGAATAGAATAACTACAATTCCCCGCTTTTATTTTTACTTTAGCAAAGATAAAGGCGCTTGCGTTGTTTACTGGCCTTTTTTACGGTTTATAAATTAACAACTTACGGTTAATAAAGTCTATACAATTATGGAATCCGTCATCGACCTCAATCATGCTTCGGTTTATCAGCAAATGAATCTTGTTCTCGATAATGTCTCACTCAAGGTAAACTCCGGAGAATTCGTTTACCTCATCGGGAAAGTCGGCACAGGGAAAACCAGTATCCTGAAAACTCTTTATGCAGAGTTGCCCTTGCGCGACGGCCAGGGTTATATAGCAGGTTTTGATCTTAAAAACATAAAGCAAAGGGATATACCGAAACTTCGCCGGAAAATCGGTATGGTTTTTCAGGATTTCCAGCTGCTCGACGACCGGAGTGTATATGAAAATCTTGCCTTTGTACTCGGAGCAACCGGATGGAAAGACCGGCATGCAATAAAAAGGAAAATTTCGGAGGTTCTCGCCCACGTTGATCTCTATTATAAAGATGATAAGCACCCTCACCAGCTGTCGGGCGGAGAACAACAGCGTGTGGTTATTGCACGCGCTCTGCTAAACGATCCCGAAATTATCCTTGCCGATGAGCCTACCGGCAATCTCGATCCTGACACCAGTGAAGAGCTGATGCGCCTCCTCATCAATATCTGCCACAGCGGCCGGGCTATTCTTATGGCAACCCACGATTATAACATGATCCGAAAATTCCCATTCAGAACCTTTAAATGCGAAAGCGGCCGGCTGGATCCGGTGGAACCATCGCAGAACTACTTTGACTTTGAGAAGGTTATGAGGACGTGAGGACGTTAAATACGTGAAGATCGTTAAGAAGGTGAAGATCGTGAAGAAGGTTAGGGAGATATTGCAGGGTGCCCTCTTCAGTTGCCATTACATTTAGAGCCTGTGTAATAATATGACAACCGCTTCAATTATCAGGGACTACTGAGGCATTCTGGTAATTGAAGCATTTGTGGCATTTTTTTCTACCCCCGCATCGATATACCCGGGCACCCGATGCCCGATACCCGATACCCGATACCTGACACCTGACACCCGATACCCTATATCCCTATCTTACCATCGGAAAGAAATTCAGCAACTCTTTTTCTTCTTCTTCCCAGATAAAAT
>JAPLDV010000312.1 GCA_026391235.1 Bacteroidia bacterium
ACGATAAAATTATTATAAAACTGTCCGTTTCTGATTCGTCCATGCCCGATGCACAGGAGTACCTTATGTTTTGGGCAGATACGTTGGCCGATTCGTTAAAAGCTAATCCGGGAGAGGGTTTCATAAAAGATATTTTTTATAAAGTCGATGATTCGAAGATTGCCGAAACATCCGATTTTGTTCTCGGAAATCTGCCATTTTATTTGAAAGAAGGCGATTATCAGCGCCTCGATTCCTTGTTAAACCCTGATGGTATTGAGTCGACATTGGAGCAGATTAAAAGGGATTTGGTGTCGCCAATCGGGATAATTTACAAGAAATACCTTATTGCCGACCCCTTTCATATTTCAAATCGCGTATTTGCAGATATGCGATTGAATATGGTTGATAGCCTGTACAGTGTTTACAATGGTTACATCTTTAGTAAAGACAATAAAAACCTGCTACTATTTGTAACTTCGTCACATAGCGTTGGCGAAACCGGCAAGAACGAGGTTTTGGCCAATGCGTTGGAATACAATATTAAAAAGATAAGGGAGCATAGTTCCGGCAAGGTTGTGGTAACATGTTTCGGGGCAGCCATTGTGGGGGTTACAAATGCTTCGCAAATTAAGAAGGACTCGTATATTTCAACTTCAATTTCTATCGTTCTGATAGTATTGCTTTTATGGGTGTTCTTCAGGAGCAAACGCTCACTGTTGCTTATCCTCGTACCTGTTGCATTTGGCGCGGTTTTTTCATTGGCTATACTGTTTTTTATAAAAGGGACCATTTCGGCCATTGCCATTGGTGCAGGTTCCGCCATTTTGGGAATTGCCATTAACTATACGCTTCATTTTCTTGTACATTATAAGCATACCAAGTCGGTGGAACGAACGCTAAAGGACCTGGTATCGCCATTGGTGGTGGGCAGTGTAACAACCATAGGGGCTTTTTTAAGCCTGTTATTCGTTAGCGCCGGGGCTTTGCGCGATTTTGGGCTGTTTGCCGCATTGGCATTGTTTGGTACCATTTTATTTGTGCTTGTTTTTATGCCTCATTTTGTACGGAGAGCATCTGCACCATCTTCACAATATCCTGCATTTTTTGACCGCATTTCGGAAGTCCAGTTCAATAAAAACAAATGGGTAATTCTTGGAATTGTAATTCTTACGGTAGTTTTTGGTTTCTTTTCGGGCCGTTTAACGTTCGAAAGTGACATGAACAAAATATCGTTCATGACTTCCGAACAAAAGAAGGCTTTCGAGGAGTTAAGCAGTTTTACAAACCTGTCGCAAAAATCGATTATTCATGTTTCGGAGGGAAAAAATGCAAATGAAGCTCTTCGTAATTATGAAGTAGCTAAAATAAAGATAGACAGCCTGGTACAAACGCATGATATTAAATCAGTTTCGGGTGTTGGCAATATGATATTGAGTGATTCACTCCAGATGCAAAAGATTAACAAGTGGAATGAATTTTGGAGAAACAGGAAACTGAATGTCCGGGAAACAATTGAAAAC
>JAPLDV010000776.1 GCA_026391235.1 Bacteroidia bacterium
AACATCTGGATGATACCCTGATCGGGGCCCGTCACTGCTTTCAGGCTGACACGATATTTTCCGGCTGCCGGGATATCGAAGATGAAGGAAACATGGTGCGGGCCGAATTCATCCGGACCAAAGGTTTTCAATGAAAAATAGCGTACCCAGTCGTTACCCAGCTTTTCACCTTTTTTCTCTATAATACCGTTGCTAAGGGGCGAGGAATGGATCGGCACGTTCCAGCCGGGAACAAAAACAATTTTATCGGGATCGGATATTCTTCGGGATTTAACATCCGGGAGCGAAAAATCAGCCGAAGGCCGCACTGCGGAATACAGGAAAGTAACGCTGGTATAATCCGTGTTCACCAGGTTTCCTTCCGGACCGTGTTCGACGGTGTAATCGATGCTGCGGTTGAATACATAAGCATCAGGGATCATCCAGCGGTAGCCGCCGGTGCGGCCGAGATATTTCTTGTAGTCCATGCAACCGCTTAGAGGAAACGAAGCCCTTTCTTCCCATCTGGCCGGCACATCGTACCAGCCGCCATTGAATGAATCCTCGGATCCGGTACCGTGAATCGTCATCTGTCCGTCCAGCGTCACCACATCATCCCCTTCAAAAAACGGAGTTCCTCCCGGTTCTTTACCCTGGGCTTGCAGGAAGACCCCGACCACATGGCCCTTGCCTTCCGTATTCAGGTAGGTAAAGGGTTTCCCGGTTATGCAGGTATCCTCGCGGTGCCAGTATGCATAAAAGTGCCCTTCGTCCGGACGTTTGCCCTGACCGGTGAAATCAATCTCTGCCTGAACCTGCAAGGATTCCGATGAGTTCTTTACCGAGACCAGTTCAATACGGGCTGCCTGACTGAACGGCATTGGCAGGTAGATATAATTCATGTCTCCCGATGTTCCCAGGAAGAGTGATTTCACCGCCGGCTCTCCGAAACTATATCCGAAGAAATCACCCACGGGGCAGGATACGGCCGGTTTCGGGTCATTATCCCAATACATATTGATGACCAGATCGCGTTCCTTGCCTGCAAACAGTTTAGCCGGGGAGAGCCTGAGTCCAACAATCCTGCCTGGTTTGTCGCTTTTGAATATTTCGACAGGCTTACCCGGGACCAGTGATTTTGTAACCTTCAGGGTTTCAATGCGGGTACCTTCAGCAACAAGGTATTCCGAGATATTGGTACCGGCAGCGTGTAAAATTTTGCTGATTTTATCAACTTTCTTTATCCATTCTGCTGCCGGGGGATTCTGGAAGGTGGTGATCACCGTATTCTTCGGATAAGTGGCATAATTGATGTCATAGAAGCAGAAAATGGGTGCTTTGACAATAACTTTACAGGATTTCTGATAGGTGAGGGGAACATAGCAATACCGTCCACCAACGCCTGCGCCGACCAGCGGTGCCAGGAAGGGCGAATGTTTGCCATCAACCATCTCCGTGATTTTCATGCTGATCCGGGGTGTTTTTTCTCCATCAAAATAGAATTCGATGATCCCATCCTGCGGTCCGGGCATGTGCATGCGATAGATGGCTCCCGGACCATCCATTTCGGCGATCACCAGGTCGTCGCCTTCCTTCCGGATAAATGAATACTTTCCGCTGAACCCATCGTCGTTGCCACCGGTCCGGTCGTAGCTGGAGAACATTCCGGTATAGACCTGGGTTTTCAGTTGCGGCAGGAGGTCCAGGCGCATCAGGGCATCGGGTCCGATCTGAGCTTGGGTTAGTATTGCCGCAGTTAATAGGGCAATACAGGAAAGCAGTTTTTTAAATTGCATGGATTCAGGTTTTATCAGAGCATGAATTTACTACTCTGTGCCTAATCCACAAAGGTTTGGCGGATAATTGATTTGAGGGTTTTAATTTCCGATGGATTAAGGAAGCCGTTGGTGCCGATGATGCGGGTTTTGTCGATGGTACGGATCTGATCGACTGCGATCCAGCCCGACATATTTTCATGATTAACGCGGAATCGGGTGGGATAGGGCTTAGATGTTGAGGTGATTGGGGCAACAACAACCGTTGTGAGGTGCCGGTTCATCTCATCAGGGGAAAGGATTACACATGGTCTGGTTTTACGGATTTCGCTGCCTACCGTCGGATCGAGATTGACAAGTGCGATTTGGTATTGAACTATTTCCATTCTTCAAATTCCTCATCTGGAAAAACATCCGGGATCAGCATCTGATCGTCGCCATTCTCATGCATCCGGTGGAATGCTTCATCCCAGTCAGTTCTGGGTTTGGTAACCGGCTTAATGACAATACAATCCTCTTCCATCACCAGGTCAACCTTGTCGGTGATATGATACTGTTCCAGAACCGTTTTGCTCAGGCGGATTCCTTTTGAATTGCCGATACGGATGATTGGGATTTCCATTTTGTTTGACAGATTGTAATTACAAAGTTAGTACAAAATTTCATTCTAAAATATGAAATTTTAGGTAATTGTTTTGATTTGGCTATGAAAACCAGAAAGGAATCAGGTGTAGGTGAAAGATCGTACACAGTTCCTCTGTGACACTCTGTGGCCCTCTGTGTAACTCAGTGTCAGTTCCTATATTACACAGAGAGCCACAGAGTTACACAGAGTTACACAGAGAAAAATGAAGAGTGGGAATCCTCAATATGACATGGTTCCGCGTCACCCGTCTCGCGTCACGCGTTTCGCGTCACGTTATTTATCATCCTGATATGCTCCGGCGTTGTCCCGCAGCACCCTCCGATACAGGTGGCCCCGGCCCTGATCAGACCGGGAACGAAAGATGCAGTGATCTCGGGGGTTTCATCAAAGATATTTTTGCCGTCGTGGTAATGGGGCTTTCCGGCGTTGGCGTGAACCAGGATGGGGATTTCAGCATCGGCTCTGCGAATCTCCTCCACGATCGGGATCATGTTTTCCATGCCGTTGCCGCAGTTGGTGCCGATGATATCCGCGCCGGCTGCCGTGAGTGCATGAGTCATCTCTTCAGGTGACACGCCCATCATGGTGCGGAAATCCCCCTGGATGGTTTTATCAAAGGTCATGGTACAGATCACCTCCAGATTTGTGTTCTCTTTAGCAGCCCTGACAGCCAGCGTGGCCTCATCGAGGGCAGTCATCGTTTCAATGCAAATTGCATCGGCTCCTGCTTCAGCCAAAGCAATGCATTGTTCCTTAAATGCAGCATACAATTCTTCTTCACTCACTTCGCCCATCATCAGGAGGATACCAGTCGGGCCTACCGATCCGAGTACGATCCGGTCCGGACCGATTGCCCGGCGTGTGATTTCAACGGCTTTCCTGTTGAGTTCAACAACCTGATCCTGCAATCCATAATGGCTCAGCTTAAAACGGTTGGCTCCAAAGGTGTTGGTTTCCACAGCCTCGGAACCCGCATCTGCATAAGCTTTGGCGATGGCTTCGATCCTTTCAGGAAAGTCGATATTCCATGTTTCGGGACAAACGCCGGGTTCCAATCCGGCAGCCTGCAGCATGGTGCCCAGGGCGCCGTCGGATATGATGATCTCGCCATTCTTCAGGCGATCAGTCAGTTTTGTGTTCATCTTATTTGTAATGATAATAGTTGTTTCGAAAATTCACGGTTATTCAGATAAGGTCCGATGGCGATCAGCTCGCTGGGGCCGTCATATCCGGTAATTAAGCTTATTGAAATATCGGTAAACACCGTTTGAATGGCCATCGTATCGGATTCATTGATACGAATATAGCCTTTTATACGATGCAGGAGCACCGACTGTTCCGTGACGAATCCGCGCACCTGTTCTTCGTGGAAGAAGCGGGTGGAGCGGACGACGCAGCTTACCAAGTTAGGGCGGCCTTCGGAGGTGCTCTCGCGGAGATGGCTGCTTTGGGTAGGGGTCCCCGCTTTCGCGGGGATGACAGAAAAGGGCTCGGAGTAGCGTGAAGGGGTCCCGGCTTTCGCGGGGATGACAAGTGCTTCGGTAAGATCGACCTGGTCAGTTGACCCGAAGGTGGTCTCGATGATCCTGGCGAAGGGGTTGAGCTCCAGTATCTTTGCCCGTATTTCGGAGGTGCTGCTGACCAGGTCGGTTTTGTTGATCCAGACGATATCGGCGATCCTCACCTGGTGACGGGCACGGGATATGGAACCAATGATACGGTGAAAGTTCAGGGCATCCACCAGGCACCAGGATCCGGCGAGGTAAATTTTATCCGAGAGTTCCGGAGCCTGTAAAACCTGTCCAAGGGAAACAGGATCGGCCAGTCCGGTGGCTTCGAGCAGGATCAGGTCGGGTCGGTGCTGTTCAATGAACGGGGCGAGCCGGGTGATAAAATCGCCCAGCAGGCAGGCACAGAACACACTTCCGTTGTTGATCTCCAGCAGCTCAAATGGCTTGTTCGATTGTTTTAAAGTGAATCCATCGACATGACCGGGTGCAAATTCATTCTGGACAATGGCCATCCGCAGCCGGTCGGAATATTTCCGGACCAGATCCAGCAATAACGAGGTTTTCCCGCTTCCGAGGAAACCGGTAACTAGAATGAAGGGTACTTTTTTCAGATGATTTCCTTGATCCATTCTTTGATCACATCAGTTCCGGGCTGACCGGCCTCACTTCGGATTTTGTATTTAACCGACACTAACGCAGGCGTTTGCGCAACGCCCAGGGATTGAATGAATTCAGGGTCGGTTTCTTCGCGGACTTCAATGGTCACACCAAGTTCAGCAATGGCCTGACGGGTCTTTTCGCGGAGCGGGGCAATCTCTTCAGATGTTTTACCGAGCAAGAGGATTTCTCCCTGTTTTACCCTGAGACGGATTTTCAGCTTTTCATTGATCCTGTTCTGAATAGCCCTAATCAGTTCATTTCTGGGCGGAATCTGCGATACGAAGGTGATTTTTCCATCGATGCAGATCGTCGGAATATTTTTAACAAACAGCGATGACATAAAAGTGACCCCCTCGAGATTCTTGATGGAATGTTCGCGCCATTCCACCAGTCCCTCAAAATGCGGGGCAACCTGCTTAACGGCCTCAACCATGTATTGGCAGGGGGCGCAGGACTCGGAGTCGAGGGTGATGATATCCACAATCACCCGGTCGCTCTTGCCGTATTCATCGAGGTTCATTATTTTGGTTTTGCCCGGCTTGTGCTCTAGGGTTCGGATGACGTCCTGCTGATAGGTATCCCTGACCACCCGGCTAACTGCCTGGAGGTTTTCCACAGGGGTTTTCATCGGAAGATCGCATCCCGGGGCGAGAATAAACCCGGTATAACCAGCAATATCCATACAGTCGACCGCATTTTTCTGGCAATCCTCGGGCGTTCCCATAAGCATGACGAGTGTCAGCTGGAGGTTGCCTCCAAAACTGATTCCATGACTGCGGCAGATCTTTCGGACATAATCGAGCGGAATGTTTTCATCGATGGAAATATTATCCGGACCGGTTTTGCACATCACCTCGATGTTTTGCTGGGCGTGTCCGCAAACGAAGAATGAACTTAATTTTCCCTGGCTGCGGATGTCATCAAAAACAGACTTCATTGGCTGGTGAATAAATTCAGTAAACTGATCCGGACCGATCTGTGAGGTCATCGGATCGACAACCGCGATGATATCACATCCTGCATCAAGATAATATCTTGACATTGATTTAGTTACATCTGAAGTGAATTCAAGTAGCTTATGAATGGATGCAGTATCTTCAAACATCTTCATGAAAATATCGGTACCCAGCAGATGCAGACCGAGAGTGAATGGTCCGGTTACCAATCCGTACAGAGCTATATCCGGATATTTGTTCCTCAGTTCCCTGGTTGCAGTGAGTACCGCCGGGATTCTTCCCAGATCGGGTGAAAGTGCTTTGAGCTCGCTCAGATTTACTTTTCCGGAAAGGGGGTGGGAGATAACTGCGGGTGGATTTTCATCGGCCCAGCCCAGTTCACAGCCAAGGGCCTCGGCTTCGATCTGGAGATCAAAACAGACCGGGATTCCATCAGGGTTGTACAGTTCGACAGCCTTACTGATCCCTTCAACCATCAAATCGGCGGAATGCAGGTATTCATTGGCATTTTTTCCAATGAGATGAGCGCCGTGGACGCCGACAAAGGGTACCCAGGGAATTGTGGGTGTATGGCCGCCACTAAGGGCGGCCAGTACCAATTTTTTTCCTGTCATAATCAGATTCTTGGATAGAGATCACGGGCGGCATTTTTCATGGCCACCAGATTTTCAAATGGTACTTCGGGTTCAAACAGGTGTGTGGGACCGATGATGAGTCCGCCTTTTTTGCCGCATGTATGGATCCTGTCGAGCGTCAGGTTCCTAACTTCTTCAGGAGTGCCAAAGGGAAGCAATTGCTGCGTTCCGAGTGTCCCCCAGAACGACAGCCGGTGGCCGTAAGTTTCGTGTACCTGGTTAAAATCCATGCATTCAGGCTGGATCGGATTGAGGATATCGACCCCGCAATTGATCAATCCTTCGATAAATTCGGTGGCATCGCCGCAGGAGTGATAGAATACCAGAATCTCCGGATTGATTTTCCGGGCGGCATCGATTACGCTTTTCAGGCGCGGTTTGATCCACTGTTCCCAGAGATCGACACTCATCAGCGGGCCGCTCTGCATGCCAACGTCATCGCCCAGAGAGAGGAGATCAACGCCGGCTTCGGTATAAAGCCTGACACGCCTGATGGCATATTCGGTTATACGGTCGAGAAGAATTGTTGCTTTTTCATCCTCAAGCATCATGTCCATCAGCAGGTCGGGCATTGACCGGATATACCAGGCAGCTTCCCAGATGGTCATCTGCATCGCACACATAGCGGCCAATCCTTGGTCATGGAGGTACCTAACGCGGTCGAACAGCTGCTGGTTTTCTTCCCGGTTGAATACCGGCAAAGGATAATTCATTATTTCTTCCATTGATTCGCAGCCTTGCAGCGGATGGTGCATCCGGGTCATGTGATAAGCCGCTTCGGAACCTTTGGAGTGGCCGACACCGATAACATCGATTGCCGTATCGGCCGGGAGGGTTTCCCTTCGGTACAGCAAACGGCCATCGGTGTAACCGGGATGTTCGGTGAGCGTAACCCAGCGGAAATCAACACCGAACCAGTCGAAGTAATCGATATCCCCGAAGGCCTTTTTAAAGGCCTCTACCTGAGAGTCGCATAATAAAATATCGACAGGGATCCACTCAAATCCCTGCCGGCGGGCGGCACGGATCAGGTTTTCACGCGGGGTGAGGGGCATGTTACCCGATTTTATTCAGAAACTCAACAGCTCCCTGCGGATCGGGTGAATACCAATCGGCACCAACTCTTTTGCGGAAATCATCGGTTACTGGTGCGCCGCCAATCAGAATTTTAGTATCGGGACGGACGGCTTTGATTTCATGGACGATTTTTTCCATATTCAGCATGGTGGTGGTGAGCAGGCAGCTGAGCCCCACAAATGCACCCGGGTGTTCATCTACTGCAGCGATAAATTTGGCTGCCGGAACATCGATTCCAAGGTCAACCACCTGCCATCCTGCCCCTTCAACGATCATGCCGAGCAGGTTTTTGCCGATATCATGCAGGTCGCCCATAACGGTTCCGATAACAAATATCCCTTTGCGCTTGACAGCACCCGACTGGAAGTAAGGTTTCAGATGTTTCATGCCGGAACTCATGGCTTTGGCAGCCAT
>JAPLDV010000810.1 GCA_026391235.1 Bacteroidia bacterium
ATCCCCGGATGAATCGGCGTAGGGACGCATAATTGCGTCCATTGCCCGCACATCGGTGAATGATCGGACAATGGCCGGAAATAATGGACGCCAATATGTGCGCAAATATGCGTCATTACGGGTAATTGCGAATTATGAAAATTGAAGAAATAGCGAAAATTGAGGATGCCAACGAGGATGCGATCATCCTGATAAAGGAGTGTCTGTTCTGGTGGTGCGTACGAGCGGTCGGCCCGGTGGTTTTTGTATTTGATCACGAAATACCAGTTGATCCGTAAGGAATTCAAAGCACTTGCGCGATCGATGGTTTATCTCGGTTTCCTGGAAACACGGTTGAAACAGGTCATCGCCAAGGCTAAAATCATATGATGGTCCGTTGAGGAACCCGTTTCCGGCCAAATCCGTATCACCGGCATCCCCACCATTCCCGGATTCGACGAATGGATATTAACAATCCAAATTATCCTCAAGCCGGATAACCGACAACCGTCAAACTCATGGAGCTGGTTACCGTTCTACGACATCGAAGCAGTGTTCGGGTACAACACCTACAAAAGTTACGGGTTTTTGGTCCGCTGCTTACAGAACTGAAAGCCTTTGTCGCTGTACACAGTTAGAAATTGTGGTTACCTTGGGATAGCTATGTCCGGACGTGAAAGATTCAATTTTGTAAGTATCTGATAATTTATTATATAAAAAATATGGGGGGGGGGTAATATTAGGTTTTTAGAAAACCGGTTGTTACATTTATACTGAAAACGGCATCGAAAAAAAGTAGTTTTTAGAGGTGCCCTTGAGCTAAAATAAATCAAAATGTTCAGGTAAAATATTGATCATGCAAAAAGTAGTTCAAAAACATTACGTCTATTCTCCTGGTTTAATGATGATTATGGTTTTCAGGAATTTATTGTTTAACAGTTGCAATATGGATGGCGGGAATGACTCAGGAACTCAAATTTTTGAAGTTTCAAGAAGCCCTCCAGGTAAAAGAAATGATTTAAAATTAATTTTTACACAAATTTTCTAAAAAACCAAATTAAAAATGAAAAATAATTCTATCATAAGATTTCTAACCTGTTTCTGGCTGGTGACATTGTCAGTACATACTATGGCTCAGGATTCTGTGTCTTACTCCGTGATCAGAGATGAACCAGAGTATTACAACACATTTGTTCATCTAGATCTTGCGAAGGCTAATATTTCAAAGAATTTGTTAGTAAGTTCAGGTCTGGGATTTGATATTATCTACAAAAGAATCGGGACCCTTTCCGGGGAATTTGGCATACTTTCTCCGGTTTTCAAGTTAATTGATCAAAGTATTATTGGCTCTTATGATGATGAAGAATATAATCAATGGTACTTTGATTTGAATGCCTCATATAATTTTATGGATTATTGCAGATTTGGATATGACAAGACCCTGATAAGTACAGAGGATAACAACAACTATAAGGTACAACATTTTCTTTCGGTTAAGCATTTTACGAGATCAATCTTAAGTGCCAGCTTTGGTTTTAACGGCAATACGAAAGTGGTCCCGGGTGCAGATATACAGAATTCCTTAAATAGCACTTATTCGGTTTACATTGGATCCCAAGGGTTTATTATTAACAATTGCTTTTTTAATATTGTTGGGTTAGGAGATTTTTTTAAACGAGATTATTACAAATCTTATTTGGACCTTTTGGTAGCTCTCAGTAATAATGCAACCACTAATAAAAGCAATTGGGGTTGGAGATTTGGTTTTCAGGGATCCTATCATATTCGAAGAACCCCTCATAAAGCCAGGTGGTTAACGTCTTGCTATGGTTTTGAATTCGGTGGCAGACCAGGGGTGAAAGGTCATAAAGGCTATTTATCGCTTACCTATGGATTGGCCTTTCGATCACGGATAAAATCATTTTCACCAGACCTCTCGTCTGTGTTTTAGATATTAAAGCTCACTAGTGTTAATATCGTTAAAACAATTTTGTAAGTATCTGATAATTAATTTAATAATAAATTGGGGGGAGGTATAATTAGGTTTTAAGAAAACCGGTTGGTACATTTATACTGAAAACAGCATCGAAAAAAGTAGTTTTTAGAGGTGTCCTTGAGCTATCTTGAGAAGGACATGAGGAGGTTGGTATACAGGATGGAGAAACCAGAAAACATGCTTGGAGGGCATTAGTAAAGCATTAGTCAAATAAATTATAGATTTTGTTGCAGATTGGAAAAGTCTTCCTACCTTTAGTTTTTGGTCGGTTAAATCGCAGGAAATGAAAATAATCGAATCGATTCAGTTGTGTGCAAGTCACTCAAATAAACCTGATGCCAATACTTTATTATGATGTGTGTAAATGCAAACAATATTTTTTATGATTTCTAACCAATAATAATTATCAGTATGAAAAAGATCACTATTTTATTGATTGCATTGATCGGATTGTCGATCAATGTTTATGGAAGAACCATTATTGTCGACATCAACGGCGCCGGGCAATTCCGGTCAATTCAAACAGCCATTTCCAATTCTTCAGCTAATGACACTATTAAAGTCTGGCCAGGAACATATGTTGAGCAGATTACTCTCAATAAAAATATTGTCCTGATGGGCTCTGGATTTGAAAATACAAAAATTGTAGGAACTTTTGATCCAACCATCACTATGAGTTCAGGGAAAATTCTGTGGTTTCAGATTTCATCGATGAGTGGCAATGGGATTTTGTTATCTGGTAAGGGCACAACAGTATCAAACTGCGTGATAAGGAGTTGTTCAGGGTCAGGTATAGTTTCAAATATTGACCAAAGCGTCTCAAATGTAATTAATTGCAATATCCTATCTAATGGTGGTTATGGCATATGGGCGTACCGCGGAGGTTGCATTAATGTAGTAAATTGTATAGCCAGATGGAATTCAGCAGGCGATTATGATGGTTACGATTACGGTTGGGGACCATTAAATTTATCTTATTCGAATGGAGGCGGTTCCAATACATCAGGCAACCAAGGTTGTATTAACCTAGATCCACGCTTTGTTTCCAGTGAAGATCTTCACATTTCTGAAGGTTCTCCTTGCTGGAATACCGGTCAACAATCACTAACTGATCCAGACGGTTCCCGGAGCGACATGGGTTATTTTGGTGGCCTTGATTGCCCGATATATCCGGTTGTATATGAACTAATTATTCTTAAATACGGAAGCAATATCACTTTACAGGCAAAAGGTAGAGCAAATTATTAATCGGGGGACCTTACAATGAAAGCTAACTTATTAATAATATGCATGTTACTTTTTCTCACG
>JAPLDV010000226.1 GCA_026391235.1 Bacteroidia bacterium
TCTACGGGCAAGCCGACCTGATTCCTGTTCGAAAGCCAGATCCCTATTCCCGGGCATTGATGGTGGAATATGGATTTGTACGCCAAAAGTTTAACCTCGTTCCGGTGAACAATCCGGGTTGGAAATTCCTGAGAATGCGGCCATCCAACTTTCCGACAGTCAGGATAGCTCAATTGGCCGCCTTTCTGGCCGGGAATCCCAACCGGCTCGAGTCGGTGCTTCGCGGATCGGGTACAGAAATGGATCTTAAATTTGATTTCCCCGTATCGGCCTACTGGAAGCTTCATTACGATTTTGGCAAGAAATGGGCCGGCAGGTTTACAGGATTCGGAGCCGAAACCATTAACCTGTTTCTGATTAATGCCGTTTTACCATTCCGTGCCAGTTATGACAACAGGAATGGGGATACCGGAGCCTGGGAAAAATGGATGGAATTGCTCGAAAAACTACCTGCTGAAAACAACCGGATCACCCGTGTATGGACCGGTTACGGATACCGCGTACCGAACGCCTTCTACTCCCAGGCTTTCCTTCATCTTTATACAAATTATTGCAACAACCGACATTGCCTGACCTGCCATATCGGTCAATTCCTGATCCGGGGCAAGGGTAGCTGAACGATTTTTTCGCACCTTGGTACGGAATTTGATTGCAGATTTTTCTGTTTAGGCACGTGTCCCCCATGTGCTTTAACTATCTTTGGTTATGAAAACTAAGTATTCCTGGCTGTTCTTTTCTTTTCTATTGATAATCGGCTGTGATCGCGAAGGATCCCTCGCTCCATCTGTTAATCTGGTTAGCAGTTCAAAATGTAAGGGACATGGCTTGAAAGCGAATGCTGACCAGGCTTTCGATCAGGATTGTATCCAATACTTCTGGTTGACAGGGGATACGTTGTCGATCAGGCATGTGAATGCCGGTTTTAATTGTTGTCCCGGAGGTTTTGATGTTGGCCTCAGTGTTGTTGGTGATACGCTGGTCATCACCGAGGCTGAGAATTCAAGTATGTGTGATTGCAATTGCCTTTACGACCTTAACTATAAGCTAACCGGAATCAGTAAGAATACATGGTGGATTCGTGTAAAGGAACCCTATATCCAGCAGACGGAACAGAAGAAAATCCTGTTTAAGGCTGAACTGAAAAAGATTTCTGAAGGAGAGTTTTGTGTTACCCGGACGGGGTATCCCTGGGGGGTGTGAGTATTGGACTTAAGATATCAGATATGAAAACATTGAAAAGAATTTTAGTTCTGATGGTTGTGATGGTTGTGATTGTTGCTTCATGCGCCAAGGAAAAGGATTATGAGCCCAAACCATTGAACCTGCCGCTTAAAACAGCCGGGGTGATCACAGCTGATAATGCTTTTGGATTGGACCTTTATACCAAACTTGCCGGAGCAGCTGTTCCCGGAACAAACCTGATGATTTCGCCGCTGAGCGTTTCACAGGCTCTTTCGATGACCTATAACGGGGCCAATGGTGATACCAAAACCGCAATGGAGGAGGCTCTTGGAATTGCAGGTTTTAGCCGCGATGAGTTGAATGAATTGAATAAGACGCTCATAGCAGCGCTGGTTGCGCATGACGAGAAAGTTGTCATATCAGTCGCAAATTCCATCTGGTATCGACAGGAGTATACCGTTTTACCTGATTTTATCACCCGGAACCAGACTTTTTATAATGCTGAAGTCAGGCCGGTGGACTTTACTGCCTCTGAATGCAAAGATGTGATCAATAGCTGGGTGTCCGATAAAACCAATAAAAAGATCGAAAAAATTGTGGACCAGATCAATCCTGAATCATTCATGTTTTTGATCAATGCCATCTATTTTAAAGGGGTATGGACAAATGAGTTTGATAAAAAGAAAACGAATAAGCAACCTTTCTATATGGAGAACGGCGATGAGGTTCAGGTGGACATGATGAATCAGAAAATGGATCTGAATGTGTTTGCCAATGAAACGTTTACATCTGTGGAACTGTCTTATGGCAAGGGCAATTGGCGGATGTTCCTGTTTCTTCCGGAGACCGGGAAAACGGTTGCCGATGTGGAAAAAACCCTTACCGCACAGAATTGGGAAAGCTGGCTCACAAAGTATGACACCATCCGTGAAGTGCAGTTTTCGCTTCCAAAATTCACCTTTTCCTATGAGGAGAGCCTGAAAGATGCTTTATCGGCAATGGGTATGAAGGTTGCCTTTACTGAACAGGCCGATTTTACGGGCATCTTGCCGGAAGGAGGATTACTGATCACCGATGTAAAACACAAAACATTCATTGAGGTTAATGAAGAAGGAACGGAGGCTGCAGCAGTAACTTCTGTGGAAATGGGCACTACTTCGATCGGTAATTTTATTAGCTTTAACAAGCCGTTCCTGTTTGCCATCGCCGAAAAGAGCACAGGGGCGATTTTGTTTATCGGCAGAATGATGAAGCCGGTATAAATAATGTAGGGACGCATATTTGCGTCCATTTAAAAGATTGGAACGTACATAATTGAAGATTGTAGAGACGGATAATTATCCGTCTTGATAGCTATCCGTCTTTACTAAATGAAATGAAAAAAATGCCATGAAAAGAATTGTTAGACTGTTAGTTATGGTGTTTATGGCGGGATTCGGGGTGGCCTGCGACAAGGAGCCGGATCAGCCGCAACCAACGAACCTGACTCAGCATGAATTAAAGGTTTTGCAACAGGGCAACCATTTTGGTTTTGATCTTATTAATTTGCTGGGACAGGAAAACCCTGATTCAAATCTTTGCATATCTCCGTACAGCATTTATACCGCTTTGTCGATGGCTGCCAATGGGGCTGACAATCAGACGCTTGTTGAAATGCTGAATCTTCTGGGTTTCGCTGAAAAGGATCTGACCGATCTGAATAGTTCCATAAAAAACCTGAACGAGGTTTTGATAGCGAAAGACCCGGCAACCATTTTTGAGACCGCAAACTCGGTTTGGTACAACACAAATGGATTTACCGTGTTTCCCGATTTTGTGACCAATATGCAGAATTATTATTCTGCACGGGTGGAAGGCCTCGATTTCTCTGCTCCATCAGCCTTGCCAACTGTCAATAGTTGGGTTAAAGAGAATACACATGATAAAATTGATAAGATCATCGAGAAGATCAACCCCGATGATGTCTGTTTCCTGATCAATGCGCTCTATTTCAATGGAAAATGGACAACCAGTTTTGATAAGAAGGAAACGCATTTAGATGGTTTCACCAATGCATCAGGTAAAAGCCTGCAGGTTCCTACCATGTACCTGCAAGATACTCTAAACGCCATCAATACAAGAGATTTGCAAGCTGTTGAATTGCCTTACGGGGACGGCAGCTGGTCGATGTACCTCTTTCTTCCTCCCTGTAACGTAAATCTTGATAATTGGTGTAATCAGCAGCTTTCGGGAGGCTGGGATGATCTCCGGTCACAATTTGCGACGGTGTCCGGAATGGAAATCTATTTGCCTCAGTTTAAACTTGGTAGCTCCTTTGAGCTAAGCAAGCAATTAAAACAGCTTGGGATTCCGACTGCCTTTACCGATGCTGCTGATTTTTCCAGACTTGGTCCGGGGTCACTGGCTATCAGTCAGGTTTTGCATAAAACCGTTATCGATGTCAACGAGGAAGGAACCGAGGCCGCCGCTGTCACTGCCGTCATCATTACCAGAACATCAATGCCGGTTAATGAGATCCGGTTTAACCATCCTTTCTTATTTGTTATTGCTGAAAAATCAACCGGTTCAATCATCTTTATCGGAAAGTTGATGAACCCTGAATAATGAAAGTGAGGATGTGAGGGCGTTACGGGCGTGAGGACGTGAGGGCGTGAGGACGTAAAGAGTGATAAGAATGTACGATTGTAGAGACGCATAAATGCGTCTTCATAATTGCGTCCTACATCGGTCTACAACGAATTAAAACAGGAGGAAATTTTATGAAAAGAATTAAAGGACTGATAGTTGTTGCGTTGGTAGCTGGACTTTCGATTGCCTGCGAAAGGCAGGACCATAACGGAGCATCAGTATCGGTTACTTTCTCATCAGATATGATTTGCAAAGCCAATGATCCGCTGAAAAGCAGCGATCCGGCTCCGGAAACTTCGTGTATCAATTTTAAATTCGATGGCGACAGTTTGCTTACCATGATGCATTATAACGCGGGTTTCAATTGCTGTCCCGAGAATTTTGCAGTGGATATTGAAGTTAAAGGCGATAGTCTGATCATCAGGGAGGATGATATTAAACATGGCTGTAAGTGTAATTGCCTCTTTAATCTTGATATGAAAGTCCATAACCTTCCGGCAGGTACCTATCATGTCAGGATTGTGGAAACTTATGTCCATTACTCGTGGCCTCAACTTATCTTTGACCTCGACCTGAAGAAAGTGCCGGAGGGAGAGTTTTGCGTAACCAGGCCTGAAGGATGGTGGCGGTAAGGAAGACGATAGACAAATAACCGATAACCCATAACCCATGATTAAAATAAGATTTCTGCTGTGCTTGTTCGTTCTGGCTGGCCTCGGGGCTATGGTCTCCTGTCATGAAGATCACAATGAACCTAACGATTCCGGTTTTAAAAAAGGTACTGTGTTATTTACAGGTGCTCAGGAAGTTGACGGATGCGGATGGCAGATTTTAGTGGATTCTGTCAACTATCATCCGGTTAACCTGAGTCTGGATTTTCAGATTCATGACCTGCCGGTACTTATAAAATACACGGATGATCCGGAAGAATTCCGGTGTGGCCGGGGAGGGACTTCTTACCCGTCGATACGGATCATGGAAATTAAGAAGAACGTTCAGGAAGTTGGTGTACTGCATGATGATGAATGGGAGAAGTATTCGATGGACCCGTTCCGTCTCGATTCGGCTTACGTGGATGATGATTGCCTCATGATGCAGGTCAGTTACAGCGGAGGGTGCAGGGATCATGAGTTTAATTTATGGAGGCTTCCTCCGAATGCACTGAATCCGCCGCCTGTTGAATTGGCACTGTCGCACAATTCCAATGGCGATGCATGTGAAGCTTATATAACACGGTGGCTGATATTTTCATTGGCTCCCTTGCGTGAAAGTGGCAAACATGAGATAACGTTCCTCCTGCGGGGATCACCTGAAATGTCGGCCTATTTCGGGGAGTTCACCTATAAATATTAATCCCTGCTGTTTGAATTCCGTGGTCTGCAAAGGGGTCCCCGCCTTCGCGGGGATGACAACGCTCCGAGGGTAATTTTTGCGTGTCACGTTTCACGCA
>JAPLDV010000248.1 GCA_026391235.1 Bacteroidia bacterium
CGGACCAGGTGTACAAGGAGTACAGCAAATTCATCAGCAGCCACCCTCAGGATGGCAAACTGAAAACAGGAACCGAAGCCTGGCGGGAACTGGGTCCGAAATCCCGTATTGACAATTACATAGCCTATATGGGCAGGGTAAACGCTATCGCTTTTCATCCGACAGATACTGCAACTATCTATGCCGGAGCGCCAACAGGAGGTTTCTGGATAACCCGGGATAGGGGACGGAATTGGGCAACTTCAACAGATAATCAGCCGGTTATGGGTGTTTCTGCTATCTCTGTCGATCCTATCAATCCGGATATCATTCTGATCGGCACGGGCGACCGGGATATTAGCAATTCACCAGGAGGCATGGGTGTCTTCCGCAGTGAAGACGGAGGTCTCACTTGGTCGCCCTTCAATAAAGGAATGGGAAATGTTACGGTTGGAATGTTTGCCAGGGCGGCTGATAATCCGCGGATTATCCTGGCTGCTACAAACGGCGGAATATTTAAAACTATTGATGGGGGTGAAAACTGGGTGAAAACCTCCCCGCAAAATGCGAATTTCACCGATATGAGGTTGAATTCCGGAAATCCATCCATCGCTTATGCTGCCTCGGAAAAAGGCTTTTACCGTTCGGAAAATGCAGGTGATACCTGGTCCCTTGTCCCGGTCAGCAGCGGGTACATTAATGGTGACCGTATGGTGATTGGTATAACCCCGGCTAATGACAGCCTGGTTTATCTGATCAGCGGACAAATGTATCCTCCTCAATTTCTGGGCTGCTTTCTTTCCCATGATTTTGGACGTTCGTTTACCAGGCAATCGAATTCTCCGGATATTATTGGAAATAAAGGTCTAACCAGTCAAGTATGGTATGACCTTTGTATCCAGGTTGATTCAATTAATCCTCAGATACTTATTGTAGGAGGCATATTAATTTATAAATCCACTGATGGTGGCAAAACCTGGCAAGATGCCGCGGTTTCAGGGTCTTTACATAGTGATCATCATTTTTTGGCAGTAAACCCGTTAAATAATCGTCTGTATGACGCAAACGACGGCGGAATCTCTTATACCGACAATGCAGGATCCACCTGGATCAATATCAGCCAAGGTCTGGGAATTGGTCAGATATACAAAATCGGGGTAGGTGCAAGCAAGTCCGGGCTGGTACTAGCCGGCTTTCAGGATAATGGTACCGCTTATTGGAATGGCACTGACTGGATCACCATCGGATATGGAGACGGAACGGAATGTGCGGTGGACCCGTTCGATTCAACATACAGGTATGTCTCGATGGCAGAAACGCAGTCAATATACGTGTTTTTCAAAAATGGAATCCCGGGTCGCATGATCGCCGGACCGGGCATTAATGGGATCACCGATAAAGGATCCTGGATTACCCCATTTATTCTCAGTGAAGGTGATGGAAACACGATGGTGGTCGGGTATCAGAACATCTGGATTAACCGGAATATCCGGTCCGAGGGAACCATCTTATGGAAAAAAATCTCCGAAAACCTCGAAGGCAGCAGTGCTCAATTCGATGTGCTTGAGCAATCACCCGCTGATGTTAATGTCCTTCCAAATATTCCTTTAAAAACCATTGTTTATGATAAGAGCAGCAATGAGGGGCTTTACGTGGGAAGCGATGCCGGTGTGTACTACAGGGATGCCGGTATGACTGACTGGATCCTGTATGGAAAGTCTTTCCCGGTATCAGTGATGGTTACCGAACTGGAGATTTATAATGATTCCGTCAGACGAACGGGTTCCCACCTTTATGCTTCCACCTATGGACGCGGACTGTGGGAAATCGGGCTTGCGGAGACGAATCCTGTTCCACCCGGACAACTTAAAGCTTCTATCCTGGATAAATCTGTTAAATTGACCTGGAATCCACCTTATTATAAAAAAGATATCCAGGGTTACCGGATATACCGGAACGGAAATCCTTTAGCCGATATTAGTTCCTTAACCTTTACAGATCAGGCGATTGAAAAAGATCTGACATACCATTATAAAATCAAAGTCCTCTATATGGGCGGAGTCGAGTCAGGTTTCTCCAACGAGGTCCTGGCAACAATAATATCTACGGTTGAACTCCCCTATACCCAGCCATTCGAACAAGGAACCGGGGGCTGGACAGCTGAATTTTCAATCGACGGTTGGAATTATGGCACTTCCGATCAACTGGGTGTTGCCGGCCGCGAAGGACATTTTTTTGGGATCAGCAGTACATCTGTAGTTGCCGGAAGTCAGGTGACCGATTGCCTCCAGACCCCGGTAATCAATCTGAGCACCTATCAGGGAAAAACTGTAACCCTGAATTTTGCCTATACCATGCGAAAAGTTCTTAACTATGATAAATTCAGCGTCTTATATCGCCCGGCACCGGACAGTGCCTGGGTCACACTCAAAAACCTTGACCCACCGGATAACACGGCCTGGATTTGGGATACCACCGAAATAAACTTACCGGACAAGGCTCTCACCTCGCAGGTACAGATTGGTTTCCTATATGACAATTCCAATAAAGTTGCCTGGGGAGCAGCAATAGATGATGTGAGAATTTTTGTCAATACCACTTCGGTGAACAGCGAGGAGAATAAAAATTGGGTGCGGGTTTTTCCAAATCCCTCCAAAGGCCAGGTCACCTTGGAAATGAACACCCTTTTGCCCGATGAAGTCAATTTGCGGATTTATAGTGTCACCGGGCAATTGGTATTGGAAAGAAACATTCCTTGTCATTCCGGAATAACCGTGGAAACCATCGATTTGAGTTCGCAGCCCAAAGGGATCTATATGCTGAGCCTTCAATCGAAAAGTGGTGACTGGCAGCAGAAGACTACCATCATACTTTATCCTGAAAATGAAGGAAGGAAATGAAACAACGACCTTGGCATAATGACGGTGTAGGGACGCATATTTGCGTCCGTTACCACACAATTGCAATACCCGTAAGGACGCATATTTGCGTCCGTTACCGCACAATTGCAATACCCGTAGGGACGCATATTTGCGTCCGTGCCAATACATCCATGGACCCGCATGGACGCAATTATGCGTCCCTACGATTGCATCGCCGTGTGGATGCGGTTCGGACGCAAATATGCGTCCTTACAACGTTCATCGGCGGAGATTACATGAGGACAGACAATTCAAACATGACCTACTAACCCATAATAATTTAAACCCAATGTTACGATCATTTTTCCTTATAGTATTGATGTTTGGTTCGATGGTTACCTTCGGCCAGAACATCAGCGTCACCTTTACCGGATCCGGCGCAGCCAACCGGATTGATAGCATTACCGCTACCAATCTGATAACAAACCAAAGCGTTACATTTCCCGGTAATGAAACTCTGGTGCTGGGCACAAGTTCTGGAATCCCATCCACCTTAGAGTTAACGAACCCGGGAATGATTTATCCAAACCCATTTTCTGGCCAGGCAACTTTCGTTGCGATTGTTCAGTACCCACAAACGGTTGATCTGAAAATCCAGAATCTGGTTGGACAGGTTCTGGCTCAAGCCAAGGCAATTGTTCAGCCTGGGGAAAATGAATTTAGCCTATCCGTGGCCGTTGCAGGCATTTATTTGGTCAATCTTACAACTGATTATGGAACAGCCAGTTACAAAATCATCTGTACTGAATCAGCCACCCCGGGAAACAGTATCCAATTCCTCGGCTCCATCTCCAGCAATCACATCAACTACAACAATGTATCCAAATCAGACCTAAAAAGCTCCCAAACATCCTACACTCTTGGATATGCCGAAGGTGATAATATTCTCTACCGGTGCATGAGCGGCATTTATACTACGATAGTGACCGATTCGCCAGTTTCTTCGAAGAATTACCTGGTTGAGTTTATCCCCTGTACCGACCCGGATGGCAGGAATTACTCCATAGTGAAGATTGGCGGTCAGACCTGGACAGCCGAGAACCTTGCCTTTCTGCCTGAAGTCTTTCCGTCAATGGGCGAATCCATAACCTCCCGTTCTTTTTGGGTATATGATTATGAGGGTACAAGTGTCAGTGATGCGAAGTCTACTGCCAATTATACCGACTATGGAGTGTTGTACAATTGGGGGGCGGCAATGAATGGTGGTGCCTCCATTAATCCTGGGGATTCCATCAGAGTGCAGGGTGTTTGTCCGAATGGATGGCATTTGCCTTCTGATGAGGAGTGGACCATTCTAACCGATTATTTAGGGGAGTCTTCCACAATCAAAATGAGAGAAACGGGAACCAGCCATTGGGGGAGTGCAAATGATGGAGCCACCAATGCCACCGGTTTTACGGCTCTCCCGGGTGGCATGCGGAACATTACCGGGATACTTCAAAGCCTTGGTGAATTCACCTATTACTGGACCTCTTCAGCTTACGGGGCATCGTTGGTCTGGACCCGCAAGCTGGATTATACCGATGACATAATCCGAAAATACTTTTACCCGAATGCAGCATTTTCTGTTCGCTGCCTGCTCGGAAAAGGTACACCGGGTTTGGCATTGTTGACAACAACGGAGATAACAACAATAACTGATTCAACGGCTTACTCCGCCAGTATAATCACCGGCAATTGGGGTGCCGACATTTCCCGGCGCGGAGTATGCTGGAACACGAATGAAAACCCAACGGTCAACAACAGCAAAACTGACGACGGAACAGGAACAGGATCCTTTACGAGCACACTTAACGGACTCAATCCGGGTACGCTGTATTATGTGAGGGCCTATGCCACCAATAGCGTTGGCACGGCATAT
>JAPLDV010000020.1 GCA_026391235.1 Bacteroidia bacterium
CGGCTATCTTTATGGTGGCATGGACCCCGTTTTTAAACTGACTCCCTTTCATCAGCACACACACTAGAGCCGTAGAGCTCGCAGAGGAAATTGTTTTTTTACTATTGCTGAACTTGGTAAGGGATTTATAGAGGAAAGGTAATATTTAATCCCAGGTAAGATCAAGGCACACACCTTCACACTATTGCCCACACCCCTTTTTATTTCACCTTCGATCGTGTCATCCCCGCACAGGGCCTGCCCTCGCGAATGCGGTGGCAGAGATCGCCTGACGCTAACGAGGGTCCTTTTCTGTCATCCCCGAAGGCGAAAGCGGGGGTCGCCTCCCTGAACCGCACCGCTTTATACCGGATTAGTCAGTAAAACAATCTTAGGTTGACGGTTATGGACCAATGAGTCCTCCCGTTTTGAAGAACCCAATAGGTAGCCTGAATTAATCAAATTATCTACCTTTAGCGCAAGCAAATCAGAACCCCATGAAAACCCGTATCTCCATTGTTCTAAGCTGTCTTATTCTATTGCTGTCAGTCTCCTGCTCCAAAAAGGTCCAGGGACCCGAGGTTATTAAAATTGATTTGGATGACCACAACCGGCCCCTGCTTAATATTGCCATCCGGGATATTATCCCGCTTGAAACTTCGCAAAACAGCCTGATGGGTGAGATTAGTAAAGTCATATGTTTTGACCATCGGATTTTCCTTCTTAATAATAACAGGTTCCAGCAACCTGCTCTTTATGTTTTTGATGAGAAAGGCAAATTCGTCAGGAAGACAATTAGGGGTAAGGGGCCCGGCGAGGTGAATGAACCATTTGCCTTTGCAATCAATCGGGAAGACTCGTTAATTTTTCTTCATGATCAGACTTCCAGTTCGACCCGGGTTTATGATCCGGACCTCAATTATACTAGATCGGTTGAGCATGATTACCTGTTTATCAGTGATTTCTATCACATTGACGGGGATACATTTCTTATTTACCATCATCAACTAAATCCTGACTATAAAGCAGGTAAGCAATACCTGACTCATACTTTATATTCGGGGGGATTTACTAAGGAGAAACAGCTTGGTATTCTATCGTATAACCGTATAACTATGCTGAATACGGTGAGCATCTTCAACAATGAAGTACTTATTCTCGATCCATGGAATTACACCATTTATCAATTAATCAATGGTGAGAATAGGATCCGGTACATTTTGGATTTCGGGAAATACAGCTTTACAAAGAAGGAATCTGAAGAGCTTACGTCAGACGAGATTAAAGACAATGTGGAGCAGGGTAAGAGAACTGATGTCGGTGGTATTTTTAAAACGGATGATTTTCTTATAATCATGTCAGTTTATAAAGATAACGCCAGAACCTACTTTAAATCATTAAAAAATAAGGAGATCTACTGTTTCAATGATTGTCCTTTTGCAAATCTGATGGAATATTGCTTTTTCCATGGAATAACCGATGAGGGATTGTTTTTCGGATTGGTTCAACCAGATAAGTTGATGGAATTTCAAAAATCCACCGGAAAATACCCGGAACTGAAAGTCACCGAAAATGATAATCCTTATGTCATTTTCTTTAAGGTCAGCGAACCGAAAAACTGAGCAGCTTTAAACTAGACCCACACCCAAACTCCCTTTTCTTACCCGGGAGCATTGTCATCCCGACGGAGGTCGGGATCTCGTAACCTTACTCCGAGTGAAAGAAAGGAACGCTCCCAAAAGCATTCATAGTCAGCGGCGGGGTCCCGGCCCCCGCCTCCGCGAGGGCAGGCTCTTCGCCGGGATGACCCTTCTTCGAGGGTAATTTGATGAACGCTCTCAAAAACATTCGTGGTCAGCGACAGGGTCCAGGCCTCCATACAACTCAGCTCGAGTGATCCGCCACAATCCTCCACTGCCCGTTAATCTTCTTCCACAAAAGCGTAAAGTGCCCCGATAAGGTTTCTTTTTCCCTGAGCAATGTGTACTTTCCAACCTGGAACCAGGCATCGTCACTGATCTTTTCCAGATGGATGAAATCGAAGGTGAGCTTTCCCTTCTTTGCCTTGTCCGGATAGCTGGTTTTATAGCGTTTCAGGGTTGCATCCCAGCCGTAAGTGATACCGGTTTTACCAATGAATTTCAATGAGTCCGATTGCCAGTAATTGTGCATGAACCCGTCGAGGTTGCCGGCGTTCCAGCAGTCCTGCGACTGATGCATGGATTTCATGATCTCTTCTTTTGCTGCCTGATCAGGATCGATCCCGGAGGATTTCAGATAAAGTCCGAACTCGGATATCGCCGGGCAAACGGGCGATTTAGTGATCCGGAACCGGACCCGCGTGGTGGTTACCGGATCGGATTGCACGATCCGGTAGGAGCCGATCGAAGCGCCTTCTGAAAAGAGCCGCCAGGAACTGCCGGTCCAGGTGGAGATCTCCCAGCCTTCAATCCGTTGGCCTAAAGGCAGATACTCGCTGAAGCGGACAATATCAAAAGTTACGGGTTTATCAAAATCGAAAACAATGCCACAATTGGTGACGGCATCATCGGTTGCCCAGTACGTATCAGTGTTATTATCAGTCAGATGAAAAGTGCTGAAATTGGAATGGTTGTTCCGGGTATTTCCGGCGGTGATCTTTGCCTGTGCTGCCAGGTTGGTCTTGAAGGTACAAGAGAGTATCCTGCCGAATCCTTCCAGTGATTTCACGTCGTCATCACAGAGCAGGCCGCGGGTATCCGGGGCCAGTCCGATGTTCATCGAAGCACCCCGGCCAACTGATTCCAGATATACTTTCCAGAGATTCTCAGGTGATCTGGGATGCTGGTTGGGATGATAGAACCATCCCTGGCGCAGCGGAAAATCGGATTCAGCCGGTATCCAGAATTTGCCATCACGGTGTCCGCCTTCGCCTTCCTCATACTTAGTGTTGCCCGGGACCGGAGCCAGGTTTTCGCCATCACGGTTTTTCGGGGTGAAAGTAGCCCAAGAGGTATCTTTTGCCATACCCGATTCGTTGCCCACCCAGCGGGCATCGGGACCGATATCGCTGAAAATTACGGCATTGGGCTGCAACTGGCGAACCAGTGCAAAGATCTTATCAAAAGGATAATAGGAGTTTTTATCAATCATCCTCTTCTCTTTGGCACCGCAGTACCAACCATCGCCGCCGTTGGCGCCGTCGAGCCACACCTCGGATATCTGTCCGTAATTGGTCAGGAGCTCCCGGAGTTGGCTGAGGTAATAGGCGATATACTCCGGACGGCCGTAATCCTTGTGGTTCCTATCCCAGGGAGATAAATACACCCCGAACCTCAACCCGTATTTCCGGCAGGCATCGGCATATTCTTTTACCATATCGCCCTTGCCGTCTTTCCATGGCGAGTTTTTCACCGAATAGGAATCGTTGTATTTCGATGGCCACAGGCAGAATCCGCAGTGGTGCTTCGTGACCAGGATGAGCCCTTTCAGTCCGCCGGCCTTAGCGGCTGCTGCGATCTGATCAGCATTGAACTCCTTCGGATTGAAACCTGCAGCGGGCTCATCTCCGTAACCCCATTCCAGGTTGGCATAGGTGGTGGTGGAGAAGTGAACCAAGCCGTATAGCTCAGATTCATGCCACTTTAACTGGGCGGCACTGGGCAACGGGCCAAAAGGTTTGGGAGGATCCTGGGCGATGGCCGGATGTACTGTGCAAAATGCTGTCAGGAGCAGGATGCATAAGGGGTATGGAAGTTTTGATTTCATAGTTTTACAGGATAGTATTGCGCTTAAAAGTAATGGAATAATCACTATGTCGCAGCGTTGGTTTGCCATGCTTATTCCGACCCGGTGATTCTGACCATTGCGCAGCCCCGGATCAGCGGGATCATGATTTTCAGAACGCCCTTTTCCAAGGTAGATTCCAGGCTGGACAGGCTGTCAATTCCCGGGTAGATAGCCTGGCATTTTACTTCTGATAATCCTGGTATATTTTTTACCCTTATGCATACTGTTGAGCCGGACTGGCCGAAGACCACGGGTATAACAAATCCACCGGGCACTTCAAAAAGATTCGCTTTGGCAGCTCCGTTTTCAATTTCGAGGCAATGAGGCTCGAGTACCCATCTTTTGCCGCGCATGGCCCCCATCAGTGGTCCGTAATCGAGATATTGGCGGTCGGTCCAGTCATCGGGAAGAATACTGTGGTCATTGCCCGGGAAAGGCGCCATCGGGTAAACGCCCATATAGAGATACTTCTGAAAAAACGCATCCGGACCCTCTTTGTGAAGATCGGAACTGTCGTTGGTCCAGCCCAGTGCAGGCTTGTTGATGCACAGCAAGGCAGTGGTGTTCAGCGGGGCGCCGGCATTGGTGAATTCATCGAAAATGCCATCCGTATTTTTCAGCAGGTCGAGTCGTTTGACATGATTATTTACAAAGATGGTTTTACCGGCATCGTGCATGATCGGTGCCAGTTCCTTCATCAGGTCCTTCCAGGAGGTTATCAAAGACCTAGCCGGCCGGTCGATGCACCAGGTGATCCCGTCATCGCGGTTCTCATTATACAACCGGAGCCAGTCCATCCGGTCGATGGCGATACCCGACGCTTCAGGGATATATTTCACATGTTTTCGGGCCT
>JAPLDV010000721.1 GCA_026391235.1 Bacteroidia bacterium
TACAGAGTTTATGGCGTATGCTTTATACAAGTCAACTGACAACGAATTTGTTTTTTATGGAGCGGGCCGGAACGACAAGATCATTAAGACCGATTCAAATATTAAGGTAATCGGTTCATTCTTTCCTTTCTCCCTGGCATACCGATTGGATCCGTTTTATCCCCTGGCACCTTATGCCGGCAAAAACATGTTTCATTTACCTTTTTGCGACACGCTTTATACCCTCGAGGGTGTAAAACCCGATCCCTTAATTTATCTGGATTTTAGCGGAATGAACTTTACAAAAAGAGATTTTGACCGGCTTGCATTGAATGAACAGGAAAAACTCCATGAATATCTGTTGGCCAGCAGCAAATACGTTACCTGCCGTGGATTTTTGCCTGTAAAGCAACAGGCTTTTGTTATTGTAACCACTTCAAACAAGGCATACTGGGGCTTGTATAACCTCGCCACCAATCAATATTCATTCGTTGCGTTGCCGAAGCTGGTGAATGATATTTACGGCTCATACAGCTATTTTCACCCCATCGGAATAACCCGCGATGAATTTATTTTCCCGGCTTCACCGGATAAACTGACAAAGGATAAAACCAGCAGCTTTTATAAAAAGTACAATAAAGTGCTCGATGGATTAACCGAATTATCAAATCCGGTGCTGTTATTTGCGAAATCAAAGATCTAGTCCGCAAGATTAACCGCAAAGTTCACAAAGAGAATTCACACAAAGAACTCAAAGCAAAAGAGAAGTAAAAGCCTATCTGGAATCCGGTGATCACAAGCATGGACAATTAATCAATATTTTTTGCTGCAAGACGCGAGAATAAGAACCAATGTCGCTTAGTTAAGGTGCATATGGTTAAGGGCTGGACCTAAAAGCCAGGAAACGCAATTTTATGTTGCCCCCAGAATAAATTCGGGGGCAACAAAATATCGATATTGTTTATCTCACATTCCTACCTATTCCTGACGATCAACCATAACTAAACGACATTAGAATAAGAGCCACCCACGCAGCTTTTTGAACTTCGTGTGAAACTTTGTGCCTTTGTGGTAAATAATAATGTCACCTGACCAGTAACGTTTTTTTACTATTTTAACCGTCTGGATTTAATACTGATAACCAATGAATAAACGAACCTTTCTGAAAAGCATGGGGCTCCTGAGCCTGGCAGCGGTGCCATCGGCATACGGGCTGGAAAACTGGCTGGCAAAATACGCAGATCAGCCATCGTGGAAACTGGCCTCCGATGAAGCGTTCTGGGAGGGCATCCGGGGAGGTTATCGTCTCAAGCCGGACTACATTAACCTGGAGAACGGCTATTTCTGTTTCATGCCCCAGGAAACGCTCGAGAAATACATCACTCATGTTCGTGAGATCAATTTACAGGGATCCTGGTACATGCGGACCGTTCAGGCTGAAAACAAGAACAAGGTGGCTGCCAGGCTGGCTGAAGTGGTCGGGGCACCGGCCGGCGAAGTGGTGATCACCCGCAATACCACCGAATCGCTCGACATGATCATCGGCGGACTCGACTGGAAGGCCGGCGATGAGGCGGTTATGGCCGAGCAGGATTACGGTGCCATGATTGAAATGTTCAAACAGGTTTCGAGGAGATATGGTGTGGTGAACAAGATCCTGTCGGTTCCAAACCATCCAAAATCGGACGAGGAGATTGTAGATCTTTATGCCGGCGCGATCACTGAAAAGACCCGCCTGCTGATGGTATGCCACATGATCAATATCACCGGCCAGATCCTGCCGATAGGCAAGATCTGCGACATGGCCCACAGCAAAGGGGTTCAGGTGATGGTGGATGGCGCGCATGCTGTGGCTCATATCCAATTTAAGATGCCCGACCTGCACTGCGACTATTATGGTTCCAGTTTGCACAAATGGCTCAGTACCCCGCTGGGGGCAGGATTGCTTTGGGTTAAAAAAGAGAATATCGGGAAAGTGTGGCCGCTGATCGCCGAGGGCGACCGGCCGCTCGATGATATCTCCCGTCTTAACCACATCGGCACGCACCCTGCTGCAACCGACCTGACCATCTCCGATGCCATCGATTTTTATAATAAAGTTGGTCCGGAACGAAAGGAGGAGCGGTTGAGATACCTGCAAACCTACTGGACAAGCAAAGTCAGGGATCTACCACACGTTATCGTGAACACCCCGGCCGATCCTGGACGCTCCTGCGGCATCGCCAACGTCGGCATCAAGGGGATGAAACCTGCCGACCTGTCCAGGATGCTGATTGATAAATACAAGATCTTCACGGTCGCCATTGATGGGCAGAATGTTCATGGCTGCCGGATTACGCCGAATATTTACACCACGCCGGCCGAACTGGATGTTTTGGTAGAGGCTTTGAAAAATGCCACGTAGGGACGCATAATCGCGTCCCATAATTGCGTCCGCTATCGGAATCCAAAAACTAAGGGAAGGATAAATACTGCTATTACAGTCCATCCGGCATAAACCGTCAAATAATTGGCGACCGTTTTTTCGATATTTTCCAGCGGAACACCTTTAAAATAGGATCGAAATAAATTCCCGGCTATTAAAATCAGATTAAAGAATACCAGGACATTGGTTATTAAAATGACGGTCCGGTTAGGTGTTAATCCATCAAATACCCTTGAAATTATGGCCACTAACGCTATGGAATTAATTACAATGGCCAGAACAGACAGGAGGAATAAAATTAATATGTTCTTGTTCCTGGATTTTTCTTTGTCAATCTCGGAAATTGAGAAGACAATTATGGCCAAAACTGCTAAAAGCATTACATTGAAAATGATCAGTAATTCTCTGTTCTCAAGGATCCTGCTATTTGAGAAAATCAAAGAAATCAAATAAACGGCAAGAGTTATCAGGACCACAGGAGTGAAAACCCTCGCTATAACCGGACCAATTTTGCTGGTTATATTTGGGTAGGACCGGATCAGAAAATAAGAAACGATCGGTGCAACAACGCCGCCGGGAATGGCAATAAATTCAGTGTAAAATTTCGAGATGTCCATTTTAATTACACTGAACATGCCTAAAGTAATGACAGTGAGCAATCCCCCTGCCAACAGAATTAATCCGGTCATGATAATCAACTCACCGTTAAACCTGATAAAATCCATTCTTTCCCCGGCGTTCCTGTAATTGAATTGCACATAGGTTAATCCGAAAAAACACCATAAAAGCAATGGAACATGTAAAATCGTTATCATAACGGAATCACTTGTTTCGGTTGGTAACAGGTTTATATACAATACGATTGCAAACAGGGCTGCTCCGTAAAGCATTACTTTTTTTAAATCGAAAACTTTGTTGTGCCAAAAAGAATATAAGATGATCCCGTTAAATGCAATGACTGGTAAATTCCTGAGGTAAAAGAGGTCAAGGTCGATTCCCGGAAATATCCATGGAATTTTTACCAGGATGGCTGTGAATAATGATAATACAATTACTGCAAATAAATCCTGCCGCTGAAATCCCAGTATTTCTTTCGGCATTTCCGTAGCCAGGCGAATTTTCCAGAATCTGACCAGGGAAGTATCATAGTTGTCGGAGATCTCGGAAAAACATTTTTCGAAATCCCGTTTATCCTGACGGAACAACTTCTCGAGATTGTCGGGATCGTTAATACTCTCAATGATTCGTTGTTTCATGTGCAAACCGATCTTTTGGATGATCAGGTTATAAAAGAACGGATTCAATAATGGTTTCGTATATACTGCGCTTAAATTTACGTTTCTAAATTTCTATTCTCAGTTGGAATCGCAACATTTGTCCTTTTAACATCAATCTTTAGTTGATATGAAAAAAGTGTTCGCTCCGGGCTGCGCCCTGATGTTGTATAAGCCTCACTTCGCCGAGAAACTGCATATCATCCTCAATGAAAACCTTGGGACTATGAATCAATTGCTAACCTGCTGCAAGCATGAGCCTCAGCTCGATTCTCTGACCGAAGTCATTAATATCTGCCCGGGCTGTGATAAGCGGTATAACAATGATTATCAGAATACGACAACCATTTCGTTATGGGAGATCCTGGCCGGATCCGATTTCTTTCCATTTCCGGATTACGGCGGGAGGGCAATGTCGATCCTGGATGCCTGTCCCACCCGGGAAAAAGTGGTGGTTCATGAAGCCATCCGGACGTTGCTCGGCAAGATGAATATCATGGTTATTGAGCCGGAGAAAACCGGAACCCGGAGCACCTGCTGCGGCGACAGCTTTTACGGGGTGATCCCGGTTGATGAGGTGAAAAAACAAATGCGGAAACGATCTTCTGAAATGCCTCTTGACGATGTGGTGGTATACTGTATTTCATGCATCAAATCAGTGCATATTGGAGGCAAAAAGCCTCATTACCTGGTTGATCTTTTATTTGGGGAAGATACGGTTACCGGTACTTATGAGCCGGATGAATGGCATAAACAGCTTGATGAATACATAGCTAAACATTAATCGTGAAACGTGACGCGTGACGCGTGCCAACCAAATGCATAGTCCGATAAGCTGTTTTCCTTACGTTTCATTTGTTTCCATATTTCTTCAGTAAGATTCATTTCCATCATTTTGCCGAAAGCTGAAGAATATTTATATCGGATAGAATAAGTCGGAATAGTACGGACTTATCTTGCCTCTTTCGATTCGCCTTTTACCCATCTTTAAAGAAAATTTCGAAAATGAAATTAATTCTACTGGTCCCTCTGCTGATGTTGGGACTTTTTCCGCAAAACATCAGGGCTCAAAAATGCCGGCCAATTACCCTTTCGGTTGAGAATCTGATTAATCCACTTGGCATCGATGCACCGGCTCCCCGATTCAAATGGCAGATGGAGGATGCCAGGCAGGGTGCCATGCAAACCGCTTACCGGATCTGGGTAGGCACTGATTCAAGTGCAGTTGCGAATGGGAAAAGCAATTCCCTAGATACCGGAGTGGTTAAGGGCGACCAGATGCAGGTTGCTTTTGCCGGTACTTCCCCGCTGGCCCCATTTTCGCGATATTTCTGGACCGTTCAGGTTTGGGATCAGCACGGAAAGAAAAGCCGCATCTCATCCGTTGCCAGCTTTGAAACCGGGATGATGGAGATGAAAAACTGGCAGGGCTCGTGGATATCTGATTCAAAGGACATCAATTACAAACCGGCACCCTATTTCAGGAAAGAGTTCCGGCCATCAAAAAGAATTAGATCAGCCCGGATTTATATCACCGCAGCCGGACTGTTCGAGCTGTCGGTCAACGGCCGGAAGGTGGGCAACCATCGGCTGGATCCAATGTATACCCGGTTCGACAAGCGCAATCTGTATGTAACCTTCGACCTGACCTCCATGGTGCAACCGGGTGCCAATGCCATCGGTGTTTTGCTCGGGAATGGCTGGTACAACCACCAGTCAACCGCCGTGTGGGATTTCCATAAGGCTCACTGGCGCAACCGGCCCCGGTTTTTAATGAACCTCCGCCTGACTTATGAAGATGGTACGGTGGAAACGATCGCTACCGGTCCCGACTGGAAGGCTTCCGGCGGACCGGTAATTTTTAACAGCATCTATACGGCAGAGCATTACGATGCCCGTCTGGAACAGCAAGGCTGGGATTCCCGGGGATTTAATGATGCTGGCTGGGAACAGGCGATCATTGCCCCCGCACCTTCTGGAAATATTGTGGCACAGGCTCTTGTGCCCATCCGCAATGTGGAAAAGATTCCGGTCAAAAGCATGCGGAAATTCAATGATCAGGTTTACGTTTTCGATCTCGGACGGAATATCGCGGGGGTGAGCCGGCTCACCATCATTGGGGAGAAGGGAACTGTCATCCGGTTAAAGCATGCCGAACTGCTCGACAGCACCGGGATGGCAGATCAGTCCAATATCGATGTCCATTACCGCCCTGTGGGTGACTCCGATCCGTTTCAAACCGATATTTTTATCCTGAAAGGTGGAGGGGAAGAAACTTTCAGTCCCCGGTTCAACTACAAGGGATTTCAATACGTGGAGGTCCGGAGCGACAGACCCATC
>JAPLDV010000394.1 GCA_026391235.1 Bacteroidia bacterium
TCACTAGCGTTGCGTCTTTTTTAGAACATTTTTAATTGAATATTTTCTGGTTCTTTGACATCTTGATATTCTGCGTTTTCAAAGAGTTTTTTCATCGGTGTCCGATCAAATGGAGCCAGGCTGATAATCTGCAAGATCTCATAATGAGAGTATTTCAGATTGAGCTGCTTCCTGGCAATGATGACAATGAGATAAGACGAGATGGCAATCCAGATCTGTGTTTTAACGGCATTTTCACTGTGGCCCCAGAACGATTGGATCTTCAGGTGCTGTTTGATCCATTTAAAAAAGGTCTCGATGCCCCAGCGGGATTTATAGAGCAAAGCAACAGTGATAGCTGAGAGTTTGAAGTTATTGGTCAGAAAGACAAATGTCTTCTTAGTATCTGAATCATAGAACTTTATACGCCTCAAACTTTCAGGATATTTCTGAGCACTGTTTATGCCGGTTAAAGCAATCGCCTGGTCACTTAAGATTCCATTTTCCTTATCGGGTTGACCACTGTTCAATACCTTGTATTTCAAATTGGTTTTCGCACGAATGACAAAGTTTATCTTATCCGATGCCAGCCGCCACAATCGCTCGAAATCGGTATAGGCTTTATCCATAACCAGATAGCTTCCTCGGGGAAGTACGACCGTGTCCAAAATGTTTACGTCGTGTACAGCGCCCTCAGTAATAAAGATGTATTCGGGAATTGATGTTTTCAGGTCAAGCAGGGTATGGAGTTTAACGGCAGACTTGGTTGTCCGGAAGGTAGCCCACCAAAAAACTGACAGACAAAGGTCAACAACAGTTGAGTCAAGTGCATATATGCCACCTTTCAGTTTAATATCCAGCTGGTTATCATCGCCATACAAAGTTTTGGCTTGTTCGATGAGCTTAAGGGCAAAATCCTGGAAGATCCGCCAGTCCCTGACCTCATTGGCCCTGGAAATGGTTGACTTATGAAAAGGTTTACCAATCCCAAGGTGGTAAAGCTTCTCTTTCTGAAGCTTAAGGCAGAGGGCAGTGTCACTAAGACTCTCCCGGTGGGTAAGCTGACCGAAGGCCATGCACAGGAACTGCTTCCAACAAGTGAAATCCTGAACTTTAAAGTCGCCGTCATATCGCTGAACGCAATACTTAAAAACATGATATGGAGCAAATTCCATAATCTGAGAGAAAACCATCTTGCCTTGATTCATAACCGGCGTTTTGTACGAAGGAACACAAAACGCTTTTCAAATCGTTGCTCGATGGGAAACTCCGCAAACGTAGATATATCAAGCTTTTCAAAGAACTTATATTATTAACAACGCAACGCTAGTGAATGTTCAAGAAACTATTTATCAACGAATCCGATAATCAAATCTTTCCAGGCAACAGTCTGATTTTGGTGCAGTATTTATTTTCAGTTCCCCCAATTTTTCAAAACTTCTGATTATTTCAGCAGCACTATTTTCCTTACTTCTGATAATCCTTCTGAAGTTCTTAATTTTATAAAATAGATACCTTGACTAACATCTTTGTTTCGGTCATCTTTTCCATTCCAGAATTCACTGTATCGTCCCGCCGGCCTTTCGCCCTTGGCTAACATCCTGACCAATTGCCCCTGCATATTATAAAGGCCAATTTCAACTTTTGTGTTTTTCTTTAATTCAAAACTAATGTTAGTTGTGGTTATGAAGGGATTTGGTGCAATTCGTAATATATCGGCATCTGCTGAATTATTAATTTCGTCTTCTTCTTTTGTACTGGGACTTTGCCTGTATTTTATGGTAAAGTAATCGGTTCTACCATTCTCATCCTGAAAGTACCCACAAGCATATACAGACCCAGATACATCAACAGTAATTTTTTGTGGCCATATTAGGCTATTTTCCGGACCATATCGGTGTATCCACTGTTCATTTCCATTAAGATCATATTTAACAGTTATTATATTACCACCCTCCGTCAGTTGACCGATGGAGTCAACACCGGTTACATAAAGATAACCGTCACTTCCAAGGGTTAAAGTGTTAGCATAAGTCCAATAGGGTAAAGAAGATATAGTTCGAACCCATTTTTCTTCACCTGAAGATGTAAATTTATAGGTAAC
>JAPLDV010000425.1 GCA_026391235.1 Bacteroidia bacterium
TCGTATCGACACTGACTTTCAGCCGGATTTACCACCGATGCTGGCTGACCAAAGCCAAATGGAGCAGGTTTTCATTAATATTCTAAAGAATGCAATCGAGGCAATCGGATCTGATGGCTGCATTTCGGTTTCAACCCATTCGGATCCACTCAGGATATTCATTTCTGATGATGGGCCCGGCTTATCTGAGCAGGCCCGCGACCGCCTGTTCACCCCTTTTTTCTCGACAAAAACTGATGGCCAGGGCGTTGGGCTCACGCTGGTAAGGGAAATCCTGGTCAATCACGGGTTTTATTTTCAATTGATCAACCGGAAAGAGGGTGGGGCGGAGTTTGTAATACATTGTAGAGACGCATAATTGCGTCTTCTCACCATGATCACCAAGGCACCTGTAGAGTATTAGCCGTTTTGGAACGGAATCTCAAAAAAGATAACTCGCCACCCACACTCACACTCACACCCATTTTTTTAACTCCCCCCGCGACCTTGTCATTCCCGCTGAGGCGGGAACCGCTTCCCTTACCACAAATGCCCGTAGCTGAACCTGTCATTCCCGCGGGAACGTCTTCAAGGGCCTCGGTGCAGCGTCACGGGATCCCGGCCTTCGCCGGGATGACAATTGCCAGGTGGGAAAAAAGGGGGTGTGAGTGTGAGTGTCAGTGCATGGTTGACTCCCGGTATCTGAACCAGAAACCATAAAAAAGTGCCTTGTGAATCACCATGATTATCTGGAGTTAACAATGAGTTATATAGAGTTGAAAATCCGATGACCGTTCTCTCTTTTTTTCTCCGTGGACCTCCGTGGCTCTCTGTGTAATGTCTTTTCTTACACAGAGTTACACAGTGAACCACAGAGGTCCACAGAGAACGAATAGAGAAAGAAGAAAGATAAAACTATCCACTGATGCCGATTTTTTCTTAATTTTCAACCAAAATTTAACCATCTAGCCATGAAAGCAAAATCCCTGATAGCATGCACCGCAATGCTGCTGTTTGCTTCCCTCCCCGCCTTTTCTCAAAAGAAAGTAAAAGACCTGCCTTACCACGAAATGCAGAATTACTCCTGGATGCGCCTGGCAACTATCGTTCCGGAAGTCACCGACCGGATCATCCTGCCGGTAGGAACCGTGGAATCCCATGGAGCCTGTCCGATCGGGACCGATAATTTTATTCCGGAAAACCTGGCCGATCATGTTTGGGAGGATGTGAACGCCTTGGTGGCTCCGGCTGTAAATCATGGAGTTACCGGTGCATCGATCTCCCAGTTTCCCGGATCGATCATGATCAGGCCGGAAATTTTCCAGGAATACATCTATGATATTCTGAAAGACCTGGTGCGCACCGGCTTTAAGAATATCCTGATTATCAACGGTCACGGCGGAAATACCGAACCTATGCAAAAGGCGATTACCAAATTGCACATCGAGACCGGGGCCCGCTTTATGATAGTCAGCTGGTGGGAGGCTGCCTGGAACCTGGCTGAAGAGGTGTACGGGCAAAAGCCGATCCAGTCGGGCCACGGCGATCTCGAAGAGGCCGCGCTTGTGATGTCGAAATACCCTGATCTCATTGACCGCAAGATGTATGAGAAACTCGGAAAAGATAACCTCGGTCATGCCGGAACCGATAAAGGGGTGATCATGATGCCCGCCTGGGCCACCACCCGCCTGCCGGAGACCGGCGCCGGATACCTTGATTTCGATGTTAAAAAGGCTAAAGAGTACACCGTCAAGAAGGCAAAATTCATTGCAGATACTTTCAATGAAGCAGTTAGCCGCTGGGAACTTATGGAAACATGGAAGTAGGGACGCATAATTGCGTCCGCAGTAGGCAGTAGGCAGTAGGCAGTAGGCAGTAGGCAGTGGGCAGTAGGCAAGGGGTACCACGTAGAGACGCATACTTGCGTCTTCGGTAGGCAGTGGGCAGTAGACAGTGGACAGTAGACCAGGAAGTTACCCTCGGATCTCTAACTTCCAACCTCGATTCACCAGCCCCAAAATCCTTATGTTAACGGCTATGGGGGTGGAGCCGTTCACCACCTTAGCATCATCGCATACTCCCTTAACTTTTTTTGCCGGTTTGCATATTGTTTTATTGCTTTATCACCATTAACCGGTTTTGAATCTCAATCACTGCTGCCATGATTACCCGATGGCTATTAAAGGTCTTTGCTTTCACGTATTTCATTAAGAGATGCAGGTGGATCGGTTTGTCCGCTATAATAGGTTTTTCTGTCATGGCCGGAATGCCGGAAAACGGCTTTGGCCAGCATGGCCCGGTGACAAATTATTTTATCGACAGCATCCTGAGCCAGGAAGAATTGAGTCCTCATGTGGTGTGGTATGTCGCCGGAGCCAATGTTGGTAGCCGGGGAGACACTAATCTTTTCGCCCGAACCTATTGTCAGCGAATGAGAGAAATCATGGGTTCAAAATTTTTTGTGGTTCATTGCACAGATAAAAGCTCCACCGTTGGTAATGGCCTTTGGGCGTTGTGGCATGGGCAGTATCCGATAAAAAATCCCATGCACGATAAAAGAATCCGGAATTCAATCATAAGACTTATGGCTGACAGTATAAACCGGAAGTCTCAAATCACATTGATTTCATCGAGTTATGGGACCGTGGTTGCGGCCCAGCTGGCTTTATACCTGGTTAATAACCGGCAAAGCCTGGGACTGGGTCCTGATCCGGTAAACCTGGTTTTTGGTGCCAGCATGCTGTCGGATAAGTCCCGGCTCTTTAAGGACCTGGAAAAGCTAAAAAATGAAAACCAGATCGGTAGTATTGTCTACGAGGAACTGCAGTACCCTGGCGATAATGTTAGCGGAATGTGCGGTACTACGAGGTTGCATGCGATATCGGAAGTTATCCGTATTGCCTGTCCGGTTATTGGTAAATACCGGGGCCAGCCTTCCATCTTCAACAAAGATCCTGTAACAGGCCATACTCACCGGAAACGGGAAATATCCGCTGATCAGGTCAATGATTATTTCTCCACCCCCCTGATCAAATATCAACTGGCCGGTCCCTGGTTTAAAATCAGGGCTCTTGAGTCATTGTCCCGCTAGAGACTGAACGGCAGTAGGCAGTAGGCAGTAGGCAGTAGGCAGTAGGCTTCACGTTCTTCACGCCACTAACTCCCTCTCAACGTTAGTGTTAATCGATTAGCATGCCGATATGGTTCAAAAATTCATATTGTGTACTATCTTAGCCGCGATGTAATTCTTAAAAGGATGGGGATATACATGCAAAAACTTTGCTAACTAT
>JAPLDV010000159.1 GCA_026391235.1 Bacteroidia bacterium
TCCTGATAGAGATCCTCAGCATCCGCAGAAACACCGGCATAATACCTGCATACCGACCGTATCCGGCTCTGGTTCGTTTCGATGATCTGCTTGTACTGCGTGTCCTTGCTGTTCATGTCGCTTTTCCGTTCAGCAGTTTGACTATCTTCCGATCGTAATGTTACAAAATCTGAATTTCAGATGAAAATGATTTCCGGGGAATATCAGGTGTTTGGAAACAGGTTTGCGGAATTTCTCTAATTTTATAGGATGTCACCGAGCCGATCTTTCATAAACAAAATCACTAAACTCATGAAAAAGCTTGCCTTCCTTATTCTTTTGCTTTCCGTGATATGGTGCATACCCATTAGCAGTTTTGCTCAAACAACCTCAGTTCCTGATACTGTACTCACCTTTGTGCTGAGCAACGAAGCACCGGGCTACCTGATAGATAAATTGATTGCAGCTGGTTATGGTAACAATAACCTGTATCAGGTAATGCAAGCTATAAAGCCGGTTTCAGATGGGGCGATCCCTGAAGATTTCCTGACGAAATTAGCTGCATGCCCTGATGTCAGCGAAATTTTTATGGTTACCTTAAGCAGTATCGCACCTCCGGGTAATAATCCGATTGGAATAAGCACTGATGGTACTTTGAGAGTAGTTCCGATTTACGGGAAAGATTATTACAAGCATGAAGGTTATGGAACCTCCAATGGAAACCATGCAGGTGTCGGGAATGAGCTATTTACTTACGCACAAAGCCCCAATTATTATATTGATGCCGGTACCGGCGCAGCTTCAGGTGGAAAGACAACAAATTATCGGGCTATTGCCATCGCCTGGTCAACGGCTGCACCCACTACTTTCGTATTAAGCAACGAAGCACCCGGTTACCTGATCGACCATCTGATTGAAGCCGGTTACGGAAATTCCAGCATGTATGAAGTCTTAGTGGCTTTGAAGCCAACCTCAGGAGGGGTAATTTCCGATGAATTCCTTGCAACCCTTGCAAGCTGCCCCGCGGGAAGTGAAATATTTACAGCCGGGTTATTCAACTTTGCAGGACTGAATAATCCGGTGTGCGTAAATTCAGATGGAACTCTTTCTATAAATGCTATTTTCGGTAGAGACTATTTTGGGAAAGAGGGTTATGTAACTTATACCGACAATCAGCAAGGTGTCGGAAATGAATCATTTACATTCGCGACAAGCGCTCAGTTCTATATTAATGCTGGTGTTTATTCTGAAGTCGGAACAATATTCTATTATAAGGCCTTTGCCATCGCCTGGTCAAACTCAACTACCAAAGCAATCACCGTCACAGCAAATTCAGGTCAGTCGAAAATCTATGGTGCTGCCGATCCGGTATTCACTTATACCGTTTCACCGGCTCTGGAACCAGGTGGTTCGTTTACCGGAGCGCTTTCAAGGGTGGCTGGTGAAAATCCCGGAACCTATGCCATTACCTTGGGCACATTATCCGCAGGCACGAATTATGCCATCACTTTTGTATCGGCTGACTTTACCATCACGCCCGCCGCTGTAACCCCCACTACATTCGTTTTAAGCAACGAAGCGCCCGGCAAACTGATCGACCGCCTGATTACTGCCGGTTACGGAAATTCCAGCCTTTATGAAGTATTAGTGGCATTAAAGCCAGCCTCAGGCGGGGTGATTTCCGATGAGTTTCTTGATAAACTTGCAAGCTGCCCTGCCGGCAGCGAGATATTTACTGCCGTATTGAGCGATGTTGTACCTCCGGTAAATAATCCTATCGGAATAAATTCAGACGGAACACTTTTAATAGTCCCGATTTACGGTACAGACTATTTCCAGCATGAAGGTTGGGAAACCTTTAATGGAAATCAGTCTGGTGTCGGAAATGAATTGTTTACTTACACAACAAGCCCGCAGTACTATGTTGATGCAGGCCCCAGCCAGACTCCGGGAGTTACGACCCATTATCAAGTCTTCGCCATCGCCTGGTCAAATTCTACCGATGGTATTTCTGATGCAGTAACTAACCCGGCTTCACCATATATTTACCCCAATCCCTTTACCGATGGATTCTCTATTAATAACCTGCCGGAAAATACCCGACTTGAGATTTTCGATGTCCATGGAAAACTCCTGTATCAAATAGAACCAAAAAATAACAGCCTTGTGAAACCCGGGCAATTACCCGATGGAGTATATTTTCTGAAGCTAACCAATATCCGGGGTACACGATATCAGAAAATAGTTAAGTATTAGTCCCGGATGACTTAAAAAATAATGACATGAAAAAACTTATCCTGATTACTTTTTTGATTCCTGTTTTGATGTTCAATCCACAAGGCAGCATAGCACAAACAACCTCAGTTCCTGATACTGCACTCACCTTTGTGCTGAGCAACGAAGCACCGGGCTACCTGATAGATAATTTGATTGCAGCCGGATTTGGAAATTCCAACCTTTATGAAGTGTTGGTAATGCTGAAACCTGCCTCCGGAGGAGTGATTTCGGATGAATTCCTTGCAGCTCTCGCAAGCTGCCCAGCGGGTAGCGAGATATTTAGCGCTGCTTTATCTCCATTAAGTGCTTTTGCCGGCTTAAATGGCCCTGTTTGCATTAATACTGATGGAACAATTTCGATTAATCCCATTTTTGGCAAAGACTTTTTTGAAAAGGAAGGTTATGCAACCTATAATGATTCCGAATCACGTGTAAATCTGAAATTATTTACATACGCCAAAAACCCGGAATATTACTTTGATGCTGGCGCCACTGGAGACGGAACTACCTATCAGGCTTTTGCCATTGCATGGTCATTGGGTTCAACCTTTATTTTGAGTAACGAATCTCCGGGATACCTGATCGACAACCTGATAACCAATGGATATGGCAACAAGAACCTTTTTCAGGTATTGCAATCCATGCAGCCGGCATCGGGTGGTGTTATTCCGGATGATTTCATCTCCCTGCTTTCAGCCTGTCCCCCTGGCAGCGAGATATTTACAGCTAAATTAAGCACCTTTGCCGGTTGGAATAATCCGATATGCGTAAATTCTGATGGAACTCTTAAGATAAGATCCATTTTCGGAAGAGACTATTTCGGAGAGGAAGGATATACGACCTATCCTGAAGGTGAAACCGAATTATTTACCTATGCAACAAGCCCCCAATATTATATCGATGCCGGTGCAAGTGGAAGCGGAACCCGTTATCAAGCCTTCGCCATCGCCTGGTCAAATTCAACCGATGGTATTCCTGATGCAGCAACTAGCCCGGGAGCACCTTACGCCTACCCCAATCCGTTTACCCATGGATTTTATGTTCATAATCTGCTTGAAAATGCACGACTTGAGATTTTCGATATCCATGGAAAACTCCTGTATCAAACAGAACCAAGAACTAACCGCATGGTACAACCCGGGCAATTACCCGAAGGAATTTATTTCCTGAAGCTGACCAATAACCAGGGTGCGCGGTATCAAAAAATAGTTAAGTATTAGTCCCGGATGACTAATAAATAATAACATGAAAATACTTATCCTGATTATTAGGAACAAAATGAAAAGATCAATTCACCTCTTGTTGACGGCATTATTGCTGGTCACATTTTCACAGTACAGTTTTACCCAAGCTATCCATGTTGAAACCGAAGGCAACGGTACCATCAGTAAAGATTCGGGCCAGCAGAACCTCAACGGCGCCATGGTCTGGAGCGGTACCGAATGGGTAGTCAACAACACCTGGGCCCATACGTTTTTTGTTAATGTGGAGACCGGGACTCGTTTAAAAAATTATGAATCCCCCTGGACCTGTACCGGGACCGCCCCAACCGGAGTCGTCCTGGATTTTCAGCAATATCAGGTAACCCGAAATATCTACACCTATTCGAAACCGGCCAGCGATAACACAGGAGCCTTTGCCTACCAGGCTGTTGAATACCTCATCCACAACTTGGTATCGGGACATAATATCATCCTGCGATCCAGAGGCAGCGGCAACGGCATAACCCAGGCCAGTTTTGATGCCTATATCGAAGACGACACCAACCCTCCACAGACAACACTTTTCCGGAGTGACCCCGTCTGGTTCACCTTCTCTGGTACGGCGGCGGATGCGGTCAA
>JAPLDV010000802.1 GCA_026391235.1 Bacteroidia bacterium
AGAATCGGTTTTGGCGATGGCATAGAGTGTCAGTACAGATTCTTGAATCTCGGCGCCATCCCTGTGACCACATCCGGCCAGGATAACGGCAAATTTTTTGTTTGTTTTCATGGTTCATGCTATTTACTTTCCACTCGCGTTAAGAATAGTTTTGATCGTATAAATCAGGATTTTAAGATCAACAAGAAGCGACATGTTCTCGATGTAAAGAATGTCATATTTGAGCCTTTCAATCATCTCCTCAACGTTGGATGCATATCCGAATTTTACCTGGCCCCACGAAGTAATTCCGGGCCTTACCTTTTGCAAATGATTAAAGTGAGGTGCTTTTTTTATGATCTGGTCGATAAAGTGCTGACGTTCAGGGCGTGGGCCAACCAAAGACATATCCCCGATCAAAACATTATAAAACTGGGGAAGTTCATCGAGACGCATTTTTCGCATAAACATCCCAAAACCGGTAATCCGCGAATCATTGTGGCTCGATAAGGCCGGACCGTCGGCTTCAGCATTGTCATACATCGAGCGGAACTTGTAAATCGTAAACGGCTTTCCGTACCGGCCGATTCGTTCATGAGAATAAAGTACCGGCCCTTTTGATGAAAGTTTAACACCTATGATTAGGAACAGGTAAACGGGTGAGAGTATGATCAAGGCGAAGAAGGAGGTAATTACATCAATAATGCGCTTAAGATTCACTTCCCAGGCGGGCATGAGGTCGTGACTGATCTGGATCAGAGGAGTGCCGATGATTGACGACATTTTAACCATCCCCGTAAGAATGTCATACATGTCGGGAATCACCTTGATCGTAACTTTCCTGTATTCCAAACGGTTGATGATTTTCTTAAGCAGTTCGTGCTCGGAACTTTCGATAGCGATAATTACCTCTTCAACCGGGTGTTTCGCAAGAATCTTTTGAAGATCGCTAAGCGATCCGAGATGAGGGATATGCATATCCATCAGGTAATTATTGTATTTACTAACGCTGATAAAACCGATAAAACTGTTTCCGGTCGACCGTGGTTGGTTGACCATCCCGATATACAGGTCTTCCGCCCGCTTGTCGGATCCGATCAGCAGAGTCGGAAACCCGATAATCCGGTTGTGAATCCGATGGGCGGAAGCAGTGGTGAAAACCAGGCGTGGTATATAGGTTAGAAGAAATTGAAGCCCGAAAAGGACCAAAAAGGACAAATAATAGTTGGTATAAGTTTTAACGGTATCATCGAGGATCAGAACGAAGAAAATGATAAGGACGCCTATAAAAACTGTGCCTATGGTTTGACCCAATTCGCTGAGCCGGGATTTTCGGAAAACATCTTTATAGTAACCCGTAATGAAATAGAACAGAACCCAGGCCACCGGGAGGATCGCCAGGCCAAGGAAATAGGAATGGTCAAATTCAACAGGTACCGGATATCCGAATTTCTCGGTTTCTATATAGATTTTCCGAAATATGAAAAAAAGAGTCCAGCTGGCGCCGGCTGATAGGAAGTCGGAAATCAGGTACTTCAGCAGTTGTTTT
>JAPLDV010000507.1:0-1599 GCA_026391235.1 Bacteroidia bacterium
GAAGTGTTCAAAAAACTGGAGAGGTATTACAACCAGACCATCATTCTTGAAAACGGACTCGACAATATTTCGTTCTCCGGGAAGCTGGATCTGAAGGAAGATATTAAGGATGTCCTCGAAAGTATTACCTACGCTTCCTCGGTGAAAATCACCAGGGAAGGATCTTTTTACCTGGTAAAACGATAAAGCCTATGGAAATACATTGATCTGTTAAAAAACCGGGATGTGCGGCCAAACAAACCCCGGTTTTATCAGAGTTAACTAACCTTTTCAGGTTAATTGTTTAATTGAAAAACATTCAAAAGTATGAAAATTAATCTCAATGGCAGTAACTGCTCAAGGGGTTTCTGTAAATTTCTATTAGCAATGAAGATCACGCTCCTGCTGATTATAATGAGCACCGCTGCAGCTTTTAGCAGTAATAGCTACTCGCAGGATGTAAAGTTTAGTTTTAATCTAAATAATGCTACGGTAAAAGAGGTATTCAAGGCCATCGAGCAGCAGTCCGAATTTATCTTTTTTTATCAGGACCAGGAACTGGACCTTACACGCACCGTTAGCATCAATGGCAAAGACAAAAAGATCAATGAAGTATTGGACGAGTTGTTTAAAGGAACCGGAAATGTATATGTGATCAGGGACCGGCAGATTGCGATCGGAAAATCGCAAAAAGGAGTTGAAAAGGAGGCAGTTGCAACCGAAAGGAAGCTGCCTGATGCCCCGCCGCAGTTTCCTGTATCCGGGCGGGTTACAGATGCCATGACCGGAGATGCTTTGCCTTTCGTGAATGTTGTTGCTGAAGGCACCACCACCGGTACCACCACAGATGCCGGAGGATTTTATAAAATCGATGCTCCTTCCGGCAATTCCGTCCTATTATTCTCATTCGTAGGGTATGTTTCCCAAAGAACGGCAATAAATAACCGTATCACCATCGATGTTAAACTACAAACTGATGTCCTTCAAATTCAGGAAGTTGTAACTATCGGATATGGCGTCCAGAAAAAAATCAATCTTTCGGGTGCCGTTGATGTAATTTCCTCGAAGAATATTGAGAGCCGTCCGGTGAACAATGTGGTCCAGGCTTTACAGGGACTGGCCCCGAATCTCAATGTTATCGTTGGAAATGAGGGTGGTGAATTGGGCGCAAAGAATCTATTAAATATCCGTGGCATTGGCTCCATTAGTGGTTCTGGTGGAACACCATATATTCTTGTCGACGGAATTGAACAGGATATTTACAACATCAGCCCTGATGATGTGGAAAGCATTTCTATTCTGAAAGATGCTGCAGCTTCGGCCATATATGGAGCCCGGGCAGCTTTTGGTGTAATCCTGGTGACAACAAAAAAGGGTAAAAAAAACGGAGTGACCTTAAATTATTCAACAAATTACTCATTCTCCTCCCCGATTCATTTGCCAAAAATGGTTAATTCAATACAATTTGATGAATACATGAACCTTGCGGCTGCCAATGATGGGGTAGCAGCAGTTTATCAGCCTATCATCATTGAACAGATGAAAAAATACCAGGCAGGGGAGCTTAAAGACTGGACCATGCCTGCACCTTGGGCACCAAATTTCTGGCTGACTTATTCA
>JAPLDV010000507.1:1634-8146 GCA_026391235.1 Bacteroidia bacterium
CAAGTCTACCCACAATATCAGCCTGAGCGGAGGAAATGAGAACACTCAGTATTATATTTCGGGTTCCTCTTTTAACCAGGCAGGATTACTGACATTTGGCAAGGATAATTATTTCAGGAATAACCTGAATTCAAGGATAAATACAAAAGTCTTTGACTGGTTGCGCTTTAACTTCATGAGCAAGTTCAACCGTACCAATCTCGACAGGCCCAGCCATAACAAGGATAGATTTTATGCTGATATTGCCCGTCGCTGGCCATCCAACGGGGTCTATTTTCCTGATGGGAACCTGAATTTTGAAGGCGAGCAGCTCTGGCTTGAGAGAGGCGGCAGGTATGTGGAAAACTCAAATGAATTGTCGATTATTCCAGGTATCGAAATTGAGCCTTTGAAGGGATGGATCATAAACGCCAACTACCGCTGGAAAATGAATACCAACGGCTATACCAATCACGAAGCCAAAGTTACCGGAACTTTTGTAGACGGATCCACTTTCTACCTCAGGCCCAATAACTACTTTGCCACGAACCAGTATGAGAGTTTTTACAATTCCCCCAATGCTACCAGGAGCTTTTTCGGACGATTGAATTATAACTATAAAGGGAGATATTTTGTTGAATTATCTGGCCGGAACGATGGATCTTCAAAGTTCGAGGATGGGTACCGGTGGGGTACCTTCCCTTCAGGTTCGGTAGCCTATCTACTTTCGAAAGAATCTTTCTGGCGGAATATAGAGCCCTTTATCAGCATGCTAAAGATCCGGGGCTCTTATGGGTCCCTCGGCAACCAGGATGTTGCAAATTACCTGTACATTGAACGGCTGCCTGTTTATACAAATCTTCCTTACATTATTGGAAGCGACCGGCCAAATTATGTTGGTATGGCAGGTTTGATAAGTCCCGGTCTTACCTGGGAGAAAGTTAAGACTTCCAATTTTGGTTTGGATGCAGGGTTTTTGAAAAACCGACTGACGGTTTCTATTGATTATTTTATCAGGAATACCTACGATATGCTTGGCCCGGCGGAATCTTATCCTTCCACTCTCGGGACTGCGGTGCCACGATCAAATAATGCGGATCTGAGAACCAAAGGATTTGAATTTGTTCTCGGCTGGAGGGATAATAAAGGGGATTTTCAGTACGATGCCAAATTTATGGTGTCGGATGCAACTACCAAAATCATTAAATACAGGAATCCCCAGAATCTATTGAGTGCCCCCTATTATGAGGGACAAACCCTGGGGGAGATCTGGGGGTATACTACCATCGGGTTATTTCAAACCGATGAGGAAGCGGCAAGCTGGGATCAATCCTATATTACTCCTGAAGTCTGGCGCGCCGGTGATGTCAAATATGCTGATCTGAACGGAGACGGGAAAATAGACAAAGGCAAGAATACCCTGGAGGATCACGGCGATTTATCAGTGATCGGAAATGCCTTGCCACGCTACTCCTATAGTTTCCTGTTTAGTGCTTTCTGGAAAGGGCTCAGCATGAGTATGATCTTGCAGGGAGTCGGCAGCAGGGATCTCTGGCTGGATTCCCCTCATTTCTGGGGAGTTGGATGGATATACACTTCAGTAGGCTTTGAAGAGCACATGGATTTTTGGACAAAAGATAATACGGATGCCTATTACCCGGCACCCCGCATGGACAAATCAGTCCGAAATAAGCAGGTGCAATCGGGATATCTGCAAAATGGAGCTTATCTGCGTTTGAAATCATTGCAACTCGGGTATACCCTGCCCGTTTCTCTTACGAAAAAGTTTTTTATTGGAAACCTCAGAGTTTACGTGGTCGGGGAAAACTTCCTGACTTTTACCAAACTGACTACCATTTTTGATCCCGAAGCAACAGGCGGAGTGTATGGTGCAGGAGCTATCTATCCTATTCAAAGGAGCTTATCGGTTGGTTTAAACCTAACCTTTTAAACTTGAACTTCATGAAAAAACATATTTCATACCTATTGTTAACCGCATTGTTCTTCACGGTATCATGCAACAAAGACTTCTTGGAAAGGTACCCTCTGGATGAATTATCCCCCATGGATTTTTTCAAAAACTCTGAGGAGCTGCAACTTTTCGCTAACCGGTTTTATACGCTTCTTCCGGCACATCAGGGATATATCAACACATTTACAACCGACAAAAACAGTGATAACCTTGTTCCTGCTATTTTTGATGCCCGGCTTGGAGGTACCAGGCCAATCCCGTCGTCAGCTTCGGAAGGTGGCTGGGTTTGGTCCGACATCCGGCAGGCTAACTATTTTCTTACCCATTGCGACAGTGCCAAAGGTACTCAGGCGGATATCAACCAATATATTGGGGAGGTCAGGTTTTTCAGGGCTTTCCTGTACTTCGACAAGGTTAAAACCTTCGGGGATGTTCCCTGGATTAATCAGCCTCTCAGCACAACCTCGCCCGAATTATTCTATCCAAGAACCAGCAGGAAGATTGTTGTCGATTCCATCATTGCGGATCTGGATAAAGCAATAAGCCTGTTGTACCCAGCCTCCAAAGCCGCTGAATCGAGGATCAGCAGGGAGGTTGCCGTGCTTTTTAAGGCGAGGGTTTGTTTGTANNNAATACCATGCCGGCACGCCTTTCGGGGTAACTGGTTCCGACGGGTCTCAATTCCTTCAGAAAGCTGCGGAAACCGCCGAACAGGTGATTCAGGGCAATCGTTTTCGTCTTTATCAAGGACCCGCAGGCATGGAATACTGGTCGCTGTTCAATCCACTGGATTATACGGGGAATCCTGAAATTTTGCTGTGGAAGAAATTCAACGTCGGACTTCAGATAGTTAATAATGTTTCCAGAATGCTGTCAGGAGGCGGAGGAAATATCGGGCTTTCAAAGACGTTGATTGATAGTTATTTGTGTACTGATGGAAAACCCAGATCCGTTAGTCACTCCTTTCTCGGGTATGATTCGGTGCTACTGGAGGTGACCAACCGGGATCCCCGGCTTGCCCAGACTCTGTTTCTCAAGGGATATGACATGACAACCAATGCACCCGAAGGAGTTAAAAACCAAAAGTTCGACCGGCCGGCGCTGGATGGAGCCGGCGAATTCCGGAATACTACCGGATATGCCCTTTATAAAGGAGTAAATCCCGATTTTAGTAATCAGGGAAATAATGATATCGGGGTTCAGGGCTCAATCATCTTCCGTTACGCCGAAGCCTTGCTGATTTTTGCCGAAGCTAAGGCGGAACTGGGTACGATTACCCAGGCTGATATTGACAAATCCATAAATTTGCTTAGGGACAGGGTTGGAATGATTCATCTGGATATGAACAATATCACCTCTGATCCCGATTGGGATTTTCCGAATCTTTCACCCATAATAAACGAAATCCGAAGGGAGCGCCGGATTGAGCTCGTATGCGAAGGCACCAGATGGGACGACCTCGCCCGATGGAGAGCTCACCACCTTTTAGTCGGGAAAAGGCTCAAAGGAGTCAAATACCTTGGCACCAACCTCGAAGGTTCTTACAAGGACTTTCAGGGAAAACAGACTATCATTATCGGGGTCAACCTCTTTGTCGATGCCAATGGATTTGTCGATCCTTACCAATCAGCTCTGCCCAGCGGATATGGGTTTAATCCTGGCCGCGACTATCTATCGCCGATTCCGTCGGATGAACTTACGCTCAACGGCAACCTGGTGCAGAATCCGGGGTGGTAGGCTAAGGTCATCATTGGCTTTCTGAAGGAGAAGTTAAAAGCTTGAGATTCGAAGACCTTAGGTTGCCGGGGGGGTGAGGTGGATCGCCAGTATTCAACACATAATTGTTCCCGATCAGGTAGTTTTAACCGAACGATATCATGAAGAATAAAAGCACTTATTGGATTGCTGCACTGATAATCATTGTTTTATTAACGGCCATGGGGTGCTCGCAAAGAGTATCTATGAATTCCCTGCTGAAGGAGATGTCAAGCCAGGAGCATCTCACCTATTTCCCGCACGATGAATACCAGCTCCGCCAGTTCAGCAGCTATAACCGCGCATCGGTATCGCCTGGTAAAACAGGATGGTTCGAGAATTTCGATATGTCGCATTTTCTCCGGGTGGAACAAAACTCCCGAAGGCGCGAATTTGTGATGCTGGATGCTGATGGGCCGGGTGCCATTGTACGGTGGTGGATGACCTTTTACAAGGCGCAGAATGGTGTACTGCGGGTTTATATTGATCACGATACAAATCCGGCTATTCTTGGTGCCCCCCGTGACCTGCTGAGTGGCACGCTTTTAACCGGTCCGCCGCTGGCTGTATCGGTGCAGGCCGGAGCTCCAATGGGTGAAGAGGGTAGGGATTATGATCACAACCTTTATCTTCCAATACCCTTTGCCCGGCACTGCAAGATTACCTACGAATGCGACTCGCTGGTTTTGCGGTATGAGAATGAAGGTGTTCCGGTTCCTAAAGGGTATTACTGGCCCGATGTGTTCTATAATATCGGTTTCCGGGCATATATAAAAAACACAAAGATCAGCTCTTTTTCCACCGAGACGCTGAAAAGGGCCAGACTATTGATGGAGGAGACCGGGAGGGCTTTAATTAAAAACCAGGTAATCCCGGAGTCCGGAAAAGAATTTGAAAAGTCAATTGGTGCCGGAGATTCGGCGTTTGTTGAATTCGCGCAAAAAGGGCGTGCCATCAATCATTTATCGGTTCAGCTGGAGGCAGGGAACCAGCCGCAGGCACTGCGCTCAACGGTGATCCGGATATCGGTCGACGGGAACCGCACCGTTTGGGTGCCAGCCGGAGAGTTTTTCGGATGCGGATATAGCCTGAACACCCACAAAACCTGGATGAATCAAAGGGATGAAAAGGGCAGGATGGAATCTTTCCGGGTGATGCCGTTCCGGGAAAAATGTGTGATCACTTTTATAAATTATGGCAAAGAAACCATTCATCTGAAGGGATCGGCCGGGCTGACAGAATACCGGTGGAAACCGAACAGCATGTATTTCGGGGCCTCCTGGCACGAGTATTATCACATCAAAACCAGGGATGAGAAAGGATCTCCGTTTGATCTTAATTATATTGATATCCGGGGGAAGGGAGTCTATGTTGGTGATCAGGTAACCCTTTTCAACAATACCTATGAATGGTGGGGCGAGGGGGATGAAAAGATCTTTGTCGATGGGGAGCCCTTTCCATCGAGCTTCGGTACCGGATCGGAGGATTATTACGGCTACTCATTTGCTCGTCAGGAATCCTTTTCTCATCCATTTATTTGCCAGCCGGTTGGGATCGGCAATATGGACTGGGGCGTTACCGTGAATACCCGCCACCGTTCGCTCGACGCCATTCCTTTCAACACCTCAATCAGTTCAAATATCGAGCTATGGCACTGGGCAAACATCCAAATGAATTATGCACTGACCACCTTTTATTATGTATTGCCCCCGTTTTCAGTAAACATCGTTCCCAATCCGGCGAGTGTTCAGCACCCGGTAGCCATCTTAAAAAACGATTTCCAATGAAAAAACCGGTTACGACCCTGAAATTTTTCCTGATGGTGATACTGGTAGGGATGTATTCCTGCCATTCACCGGTTAAATATTACACGGCCGCCGATTTCGAAAAAGTGCCGAAAATTGATGCCCACTTTCATTACCTGACTACCAACGGACGGTTTATTGAATTTGCCACCACCCAGCTGTTCAGTTTGGTTTCGCCCAATGTCGACAATGTGGTTCCCATCGATGACCAATGGGATATTTCACGAACCATTCTTAAAAGTTATCCGCGGGGCATATCCTTTCTGGCAACTTTCGACCCCGATAGTTTTGCCCGGCCCGGCTTTGCTTCAGGAGTTATTGCGCGTATTGAAACATCTTTGCTACAGGGTGCCAGCGGGGTTAAAATCTGGAAAAATATAGGAATGGAGCTTAAAGATTCCGCCGGACGGTATGTTATGGCCGATAATCCTGCATTTGAGCCCATTTTCCGGTATCTCGAAAAAAACAGGATCCCTTTGCTTGCCCATCTGGGAGAACCCCGGAATTGCTGGCTTCCGGAGGCGCAGATGACCGATGACGGCGACAGGAGTTATTTTAAAGACAATCCGCAATACCACATGTATCTTCATCCGGAGATGCCTTCATATCAACAACAAATAAGTGCCAGGGATCATTTACTGCAAATGTATCCTGATCTGATTCTCGTGGGGGCACATCTGGGCAGCCTCGAATGGAACGTGGATGAACTGGCCTTGCGTTTCGACCGTTATCCGAATTTTGCAGTGGACATGGCAGCCAGGATAGGGCACCTCCGGAATCAATCCAAAGAAAACAGGGAGCGGGTGCGCCGGTTCCTGATTACTTACCAGGACCGCATCCTGTATGGAACCGACATGGAAGTGCACGATGCCGTGATCAGGGATTTCGATCAGGCATCCCGGGATATCCGGAATGGCTGGTTAAATGACTGGATTTACCTGGCCACCGATTCCATCGTTCAGAATGTGCAGGGACTGAAGCTGCCGGCCGAAGTAGTTGAT
>JAPLDV010000330.1 GCA_026391235.1 Bacteroidia bacterium
CAGCCCCTGATCTTCTTAAACCCTGGTAGGGCTGTCAGATATTTTTGTAATTCATTATAATTCCGACTTATTACTTTCCGCTAAGAATAGATTGATTGACAGTTGTTTAGAAAATTGAAGATGTTCTAACTAAGACGCAACGCTTGTGAGATAGAATAGCAAAATGATTTACGATTTTTGAAAATTTCTATTTTTACAATAAAATTAAGAGCTAAATGCAATTGTTTTTATCGCTGTCGGGAATAATATTGTCTGCAATCCTCCTTTATTTCAATGCAAGGAATAACAAATCAACCATTTACCTTGGCTTTTTTTTCCTGCTGGTGGGTTTGTACAGTTTTTCTTATTATGCCCTCCTGAATTCGGGATCAGTTGCATTTGCAGCGGCTGTACTGGTGAATTCTGGCATTCTACCCTTTCTTATCGGGCCATCTTTATACTTTTTCATCAGGGGGGTTCTTAAAGATGACCCAGTTTTGAAACTGCATGATCTGTGGCACCTGTTGCCGGTATTATTTTTCCTGATTATGACATCTCCCTATCTGCTGTCCTCCTGGACTTCCAAAAAAGAAGTTGCCGGTAAATTTATCTCAGACCTGAACAGTCGGGATTTTTTCAATACTGCTTTTTTAGGGAATAACCTGCTGGCTTATATTGTTTTCATCTTGCCGGCAGTACTGGTTTTGGCAAATCCTGTATGGACTACCTCGTATTCCGGTAAAGCGAGAAGAAACAAAAATTCCGGAGAAAACAGCAGAAAAGGGCATTCCATTGGGAAAAACCACCCAAAAGCAGCTTGAATCAGACTATCTGCAATCCATTGGCCGGGGAGCAGATGCCTTTATGGAAAAATTCCAGGCATACACCAATTCCGGGTTTAACCTTGCTGAATTATCCTTACTGATCCATGTCCCGGTACATCACCTCGCTTATTACTTCCGTGAAGAGAAGAAACAGTCTTTTACCGAATACCGGAATGAGTGGCGGGTAAAACATGCCAAAAACCTGATGAAAAAGGGGAAAAACATTGAAATGACCCTGGAAGCCATCGGATTGCTTTCCGGATTCCCCAATCGCGATTCCTTCAGGGCTGCTTTTCACCGGATCGAAGGAGTAACCCCGGCTGTTTATATTTCCCATAAACAGGGATAACCCATAAAGCCCGAAAATTATCCTTGCATGAATCTTATTAAACTCATACAAAAGTTCTGGTTTTAATCCTCCCTAATCCTGGCAATTGGTTAATTTCGTGCAAACACGAACAAATTCATCAGCACCATGAAAAAGAAACTTTTGGCCCCCCCCTTGAAAAAGGTATCTCTGTTCAGCATCATGCTTCTTTTTTCAGGTATTGCCCTCTTCGGGCAGGACATCCAGTTTCCGCAGGCAGTTATTTCATCCGGCGGCGGTAATTCCTCTTCCAATGCAGTGAATCTTACGCGCTGGAGGATTGGCCAAATCAATGTGGTTACGCTTCCCTCAGCCGAAAACATAGAGATACAGGCATCTGTTGCCGGAACAGGTCTTTCTGAAAAGCCCATTGAAGAATGGTCGGTTACTGTTTACCCTAACCCGGTGAACACGTTGCTTAAAGTACACTTTGATACGGAAATCCGGGGGAAATATACCCTGGAGATATATGATTTGAGTGGCAGGAAATTAATGACTGAAAATGCCCAGATTATTTTACCCGGGCAGGTGGCCGAAATTGATCTGAAGGGATTAACATCGGCGCTCTATTTCCTGAAAGTCACCCCTTCTGCGCAGGGTACTCAAAAAGTATTCAAAATATTTAAACAATAGCAATCATGAAAAAATTGTATTCCATTCTGGTCATTACCCTGATCATGATAATGGGTAATACGTTCAATATCATTGCACAGGCTCCCGAAAGATTCACGTACCAGGGAGAAGCCAGGGATAGCAGAGGAAGAATTCTTGATAATAAAAGTCTCACAATCAGGGCTTCTATCCTGAACGGACCTACAGCTTCCACGGGCACGGTTTCCTGGAGAAAGGATCTCACTGCAAAGACCGATTGTTATGGTTTATTTACCTTACAAATAGGAGATGCGCCCGGTGAAACCGCATTTGCTTCCATCAACTGGGGAACGGGCAAGTATTACCTTAACATCCAGATTCTTAACGGGAAATACTGGCTGGACATGGGCACAACACAGCTTTTATCAGTCCCTTATGCACTGTATGCAAAATCTGCCGGAAGCGCCGGAAATGAGACAGACCCTGTATTTAAAGCATCACCATCCTTCGGAATAACCACGGCTAATACTTCGAACTGGAATAGTGCCTTTAGCTGGGGGAACCATGGCTTGGCTGGTTATCTGAAAAGCTATACCGAAACGGATCCTCTTTGGTCTGCAAGCCCTTCTTTTGGAATAACCAGCACAAATATTTCGAACTGGAACACGGCTTACAATTGGGG
>JAPLDV010000415.1 GCA_026391235.1 Bacteroidia bacterium
ATAACATATCCCCCTGTATTCCCAACTCATAGTTTATTAACCCGGTATCCAGAAATTGAAGGCGGGGCGACTTACTCAGATCCGGCTTTACAGGAATTTCAAGATCGGTGGTCGGATAAATAAGTTGAATAACCTTCGCATCATCCAAATTCCTGAAGGCTTCACCAACTTCCCGCGAACGGTAATTTGACTGACCAAAATTCTGAAATTTAATACGCTGGTCGATATACTGGTGTGCAGTTGACATGATGTGTTTAATCACTTTGCGCTCTGTTTCATTGGCAGCGTATTTTTCAACATCATTTTTGTAAGTGCCCCAGATACTCTCATATATTTTGGGAAGTTCTGTTAAGCTGTCCTTGTGTATGAAATTGCTGGTCACTTCAGGCATACCTCCAATGATGGCATATTGATTGAATACGTCAAGCAACACGCGATGTGCAAATGATTCACACGGTACTTTGTTCATTTGCTCCAAAGCCGCCTGGTGACCGATTGCCTCCAGGTATTCCGCGAAATTGAGAGGATGCAGAAATAAATACTCCACCCTTCCGACCGGAAAGTTTTTCACTTTTTTCATAGCAAACTCTAAAAGCGATCCGGCAGCAATCACACTTAAGGCTGGAAAGTCCTCGAAAAAGTAACGGAGCATGGAAATGGCGTGGGGTGATTCCTGAATTTCATCAATAAAAAGCAATGTCTCTCCAATAGAGGAAATCGAGATGTTTTTTGACAGGAAGAGTGATTCTACAATGGACTTCACCTCATTTTGTTCATTAAAGAAGGCAACATCCGATGATTTTTCGAGATTTAAAAGAATACTGTACCGGTAAGATTTTGCGAACTCCTTAACAAGGGTGGTTTTGCCAACCTGTCGTGCTCCCCTGATGATAAGTGGTTTTCGATTCGAGCTCTTCTTCCAGGATTCAAGGTTCTTTTTAACTATCCTTTTAAATATCATGATATTATATTCAATTTTGTAACAAAATAAATGCAAATATAGACACTTCTTGTAACAAAGTCAAGGCAGTTCATGATTTATTTTGTTATAAAGTCAAGGGTGTTTATCAAAAAAAAAGCGGCCACATCGCATTTGATGTAACCGCTTTTTTCGTGGGCGCTACTGGATTCGAACCAGTGACCCTCTGCTTGTAAGGCAGATGCTCTGAACCAGCTGAGCTAAGCACCCGAAAGAGCGTGCAAAGATATATCCTTTTCGGAAGCCTGCAAGGATTTTTCTAAAAAAGTAGAAACATACTCCCTGTGCATTCCGCTCCTTTGCCCGGAAACAGTTTTGTTCAGAAAATTCTGAATAGGCTGCAGGGCCGGAGTGAACAGTGCTGACCGGAAGGGTTTTACTTTTCCAGCTTCAGGGTTACCATCCCGTATGCGGGGAGCAGCATGTTATAATCTACCGGATATACCTCGCCTGAAGGAACGATCAGCCCGACTGATTTCACCTTTACGCCGGGCGTCAGGGTCACCTCCTGCGGGCTACCGGCGGCATTGTACAGGCGCACCTGCCACCCCTTGCCCCTGTCCAGCGGTCTCAATCCGTTCACCAGCACATCCGGGGAAGAAACCGTGAACAACGGCTCCATTTCCGGCTCTCCTTTGGCTACCGGTCTAAGTATCAGCGGCTGGCTCTGCCCGATGCCGAACCTGGCCGCTTCGGCCTGGTTAAAGAGCCCATGAGGCCGGATGGCATAATGGTATACGCTTTTCCCCTCCTGATCGGCTTTATAATTGGTATGCCAATAATTGTTCATCACATAGGAAAAAATCGTTGACGATGGTTCCTGCCGGGTCTTCCACTTCGACGGAAATGCAACCGGGTCTTCATTCCGCATCCCGCCGATCTCGATCAGGGGAGCTTCATCCACCGAAACGGTCACACCGTAATCCTGGTTCGACACATCGACCCACCGCTGCACGGAATAATAATCCCTGCATGCACCGGGAAGCTGGTTGGCTTCGGGACGAACCACGCCGAATCCCAGGTCGTATCGCACGATCGCATCGGGAATCCGGAACGGGAAACCGAAATGGACCGATTCCTTAGCCCGTACCATTTCCTTATCCAGGGTATTGATCAGTTCGACGCGGTCGAGGCCGTGTACCAGCCTGACCTCCCGTTGCAGGCTCCGGCAGCCGGGTGCTTCGGATTCCACCAGGAAGGAGGCTACCAGCGGCCCGTTTTCCTTCAGCCGGATGGAAGCTTTGCCGCTGCGGCGGGCTTCGGCGGGGTTCAATCCTTCCACGTACAGGTATTCATTGAGACCCGAAAATGCAGTGGTATCCACCCATTCAATCTTCGGATCCGACAGCCTCACACGGCTGATGCTCCCGGTTTCAGGATTCAGCTGAAGTGTGATCAACCCGTCGGAAAGGGTATTTCCGGTCACTAAAAACCGGCTCGCACCACCGGCGCTGCCTTTTACCAGTCGATAACGCCTGGCTCCCAAAGGCGGGATGTCGCGGGCCAGGAAAACCAGGTCCCCGTTGGTTAACCGCTGCGAAACGGCTTCAGCACCCGAATCATCATAAACCCTGCCTGACTGGCGGCTTTGTGATGCCGGAATGATGGCCAGGTCAGTCCGGGTCCACGACTGGGTATTGATCACATCAAACCAGGCGGTGTCGGCCACTGCAACCTGACCGGCTGTGAGGGAAGCCATAAGCTCATCAGCCCTGCCGGAGGCATCCATGGCGAACTTTTCCTTGATCTTCCATTGTGCGATCACCGAAGGGCTGTCGGGCTGTTGGGTGCTGTTCCAGGCTCCCCAGGTATGTTCATCGAAAAGCAGCACATTTTTCCAGGCCTGGTAAAACTTCGCGCTGTCATATTTTTCGGGAGCCACCAGTGCGAACAAAGCTTCAGCCTGTGTAAGCTTTTCCGAAGCACGGCGTGTGAGCCCCAGTTCAAAGGCCGTCGAGGAGGCCCCGTCTTCCCAGAACGGGGTAAAATCACCTGAAAAGGAGGGGATGATGCTGCCATATCTCTTTTCGAAATCGGTAAACATCTGTTCGGATGTGGCCACCACAAACTTCGGGGAAACATACTGTTCGTTCCAGCTCTTTACATCACCGCACAGGTCGGGATCGACCGTGCCGTTGTCGCCGTTCACCGTGTGCCGCATGTGGATAATCTCGTATGGGTAGGAAATTTCATCGAGCCAGTTGAAATAGTTCTGCAAACTTTTCAGGTATTCCGACCGCGACGGATTTTGCAGCGACACACCCTTGAACAGGGATCCGTAGCCGAACCCGGTCATCCAGAAGAGGATCTTCTCCTTCCCGGATGGGGAGGTCCAGTAGAACGGCCGGTCGGCCCAGTTATGGTTCGATGGCCCCACCCGGTCACCACCGGTATAGGGTCCGTTGGGCCCGTCGGAGAAATATTTTATGCCCGATTGTGCCAGCACCGGAACCATGTTCCACGACAGTCCCGGCACGTCGGTGATCATGGCGGAGTTGATCACCAACCCGTATTTTTCCTGCAGTTTCCGGGCATAGCCCAGCAGCCGGAATTGTTCTTCCGGCCGCATGATGCCGGTGAGCATGTTCAGGTAGGTTCCCTGAAGGCCGATGTCACCTCTCTTTACGGCGTCGATGAATTCCTGCTGCTTTTCTGGTGTGGCGGACTCCAGGAAGGCTTCCACCGACCATAAAACCTCCACGTTCCATTTAAAGCGGGCCTCGGGAGGGTATGAATCATTTTTGCGGATCAGGTCGAGCGCATCGTTTAAATTCTTCACCTGCTTCTTCAGGATGTTGGTCTGCAGGTCGGTGTAGCCGATATCATGGTGCGAGTGCGGCAAAAGGTAAACGGTTTTCATTTTCACGGGTTTCAGCACCGTCTGCATTGGATTCACCGGTTTTCCATCGATGGTGACGTTCACCGTGATCCGCATCTCCCGGTCGACCGCCGGGACGGCAAATTCGAAATTGTTTGACCCCATCTTTAATTTGCCGGTCGCCGGCCTGGCCCCTTCCACAGTCACGGTAGCCATTCCATTGCTGCCCAGGTAGTTGATGCCGACAAAAACGATCTGGCTCAAGATGTTATTTTCCTTTTTCAGCATAGGCAGCGAAAGTACCTCAACACTCCGGTCCTTCATGTCGTACATGAATGTCATGTACCAGTCGCTGACCCTGGCTTTTTCGCCCACCACCCTGAGCCGGAGCGGCTCACCCTTTTTGCATGCCTAAAGTGTTACCCGGAGGTAGAAATACCCGTTGGCGTCCCGTGCCATGTCTTCATGAACAAACTGGAAGGTAAGCTCCGTGCCATCGGGAGCCGCCTTCTTCCAGCCCTTTTCCCCGGAGCTGGTGAAGATGAGGCATGGATGGCCGTTGACAGAGAAATCGAAATTCTTTTCCCCGGTGCCCGTATAGGTCGAGTAGCTGCCGATCCAGATAAAATAGGCATAATCGCCCCGAAGATCGGCTGGAATTGCTTCGGTTTCCCATTCAATGGCCATGTCGCCGCTGGTGCAGCGGGTTAGTAAAGCTGTGCGGGCCAGGGGGTTGAAAGAATAATAGGCGAGCGTATCGCCCGATACTCTTTTCACATAACCCTTCAGCAGTTTGACTTTGGCAAATTCGGCCGGGGTTTCCTGGGCGGTCAGGCTGCCAGATGTCGCCATAAAGGATCCGATCATCAGGATAAGGAATCGCAGGGTGTGTGTTCTCATATCTTTTATCAGTGTTTCCGGATTTCAACGAACCATTTGCAATAGTCGTGAACATTTGAAGCCAAGTAGTAGGGCAAATTTAAAAGTATGTAAGGAAATCCCTCCGGAGTTTTCAACTCTTCTATTGACAGGGTATTGCCCAGCATCCGTATTGCGAAGGAATGATTTGTCCGTTTGATGAATTGGTGCAGGGATCGCAGCCTGCCCTGTGAACCGGACTTGACTTCGACAGGTATTAAATACTTGTCATAGGGATAAACAAGGTCAATTTCTGAATTACTGTTTGCTTTTTCCCGAACCCAGAAATGCAGATTGCTTTCGAGAGAGGTGGTTTGTGCCAAAACCTGCTGAAAAACCATGTGCTGGATAATCCTTCCCCGGTAAAAGTCACTGAGGTCATTCAAACCGATCATTTGTGATTGAATTCCTAAAGCATTGATCAATAACCCAGTATCCAAAAATTGCAAACGGGGCTTACGGGTAAAGTCAATTTCCTGGGGTGGTAGTGTTATTTCTCAATATCCTCCTTGTAGGTTAACCAGATTTCGTCGTAAACATCCTTCAGTCCGGTGAAGCTACCGCTTTGGATATATGTTTTCACCACTTCGGGCATTCCCCCGATAACGGTATACTCGTTAAACAACCCGAGCAAAATCGGATGCAGGTGCTGCCTGACCGGAATTTCGGCAAAAAACCTAGACAACTGCTCATTTCCTTTGGCCCAAAGAAATTCTTCAAAATCAAAGGGATGAATGATCATCTGCTGAATCCGGCCTACCGGGAACGACGGTATATCACGGATAACATGCTCAAGAAGCGATCCGGCGCAGATTACATGTAATTCTGGAAAATCTTCATAAAAAAACCGAAGGTTCCGGATGGCTTTTGGTGATTCCTGAATTTCATCAATGAATAAGAGCACGGAACCGCTTTTCAAAGGAACATTTTCCCTTACAAAAGCGGATTCAATTATGTCCCTGACATTTTCCAGTTCAAATAACCGGTGATCCTCTTTCCGTTCCAGATTGAGCTCAACAAAATGATCGTATTCCCTGGCAAATTCGCGGACAATAGTGGACTTGCCAACCTGCCTGGCTCCTCTTAAAACCAACGGTTTCCTCCTTTCGGAGCGTTTCCAGTCCAATAAATGCCGGTATATTTTCCTTTTAAAAATCATTGGCGTGTATCAAATACAGGGTAAAATTACGATAATATTGTATCAAATACAGGGTTATTGTTAAATAATATTGTATCAGAAACGGGGTAAACAAAAATCACCTCTTCACCAGACTCAGCCCTGAGTGGTTTTCTACCTTGACCGAATAACCTTCCGGAATATCCGCATGCAAGGTGATCGTATTCCCCTCGCGGGTCCATTCCAGCCTGACCAGGCCATCCCCGACCGGCATTTCTCCTTTGCAGGACGTCAGTGGCAGGTCGGAAAACTGCAGCGTTACCTCTTTCTTTTGAGTATTGATATCCGCAATACCAAGAACATCCCGGTAAAGCACATGCACCACATGCGAAGCGAAACCATGGTCGCAGCTGGCATAAGCCGATATGTTTTCCCACAAAGTACCTGTCAGCTCAGCCATGTAATCGAAAAAATCTATGGATTCTTCAAGCAGTTGTGCCCTGAGGTTGTTTTGCGACAATAGTTCCAGCCGGAGATAATTGCCCACGAAAGAATTGGCAAAGTGCACCTCCGGGTAAGGATTATTGTCCTTTCGTTTGGGACCGAACTGTTCGGCCAGTTTTCCCCACAGCTCCGGATAGGCTTCCCGTCTGGCAACGTTGAAATAAAAGGCAAAATACTGGCATACTTCGGTGATGTTTTTCGTGATTTCGAGCTTGCCCTGGGCACTGCGAAC
>JAPLDV010000138.1 GCA_026391235.1 Bacteroidia bacterium
ATGGTTTTTATCAAGAAAAACGGGGAGCGTGTGTTTCTGCCCAGAGCCGTATCCACAGGTTTACCCTTCTCGATGAAGGCTAACCGGATGAGAGGGATCCGACCGGTTGATACAGAAGGGAATGAGGCCGGACATGTTTATCCGGTCAATATTGATCTGATACTGGAATATAACTCGATGGAGGTAATTCTATAATGACAAAGATCCTTTGGAACAACGAGGGCACACCCCTGATGGCCTTCGGCGAAAAGGCTTTTATCTCCACCACCGGTTCACCGGCAATGGTTAAGCCGGCCAAAACCATTGAAGAACTGGATCAGAATGAGATTTACGACAAATACACCATCAGTCCGTGGGGATCAGGTAACGATTTCCCGGTTACCGCGTTGGATACCATCGGTAAAACCGGAGTCCTGAACACCGGATTGAAATTCATCCGGAATTTCACCCTGGGACAGGGGATATTCCCCGTCCGGGTTACCGGTTACGATGATCAGGGGAATGAGAAAATGGAAATAATCAATGATCCCAAACTCACCCGGTTCCTCGAAGGCAGGGTAGTACGGAGGTATATGGCCAACGCCCTACGTGATTATTTTAAACTCGGCATCGCATTCCCACAGCTGATTCTCAATCAGGATGGCACCGAAATAGTTGGGATCAACACCATCAACGCTCAGCATTGCCGGCTAACCGAAGCTCGCAACGGAGTGATTGAAAACTGCGTGGTGCATGGCAACTGGCCGGATCCACCGGTTTTACCTGCTGAAATCATTCCGGTACTGGATTCTTACGATCCATTGGCCGATCTGATCAACAAGAAAATAGCCAGAAAAGCAACCGCTAAATCATACATTTACCTGATTCGCGATGAATGGGGTAACGAAGATTATTACCCGCTTCCGATCTGGTATTCAGCATTCCGTGCCGGATGGATCGATATAGCGAACCAGGTGCCCCTGTTCCTCAAAAAGGCTTATGCCAATCAGATCACCTGGCTCTGGCACGTGAAGATCCCTTATGCCTATTGGGATAAACGATTCCCAAAGAGCCAGTACAAAGACGATAAAACACGCATGCAACTCATACAGGCTGAGATGGACTCGATCGAACAATCACTGACCGGAACCGCCAATGCCAACAAAGGTGAGCGACGTTCAACTCCGCTTCCGCAATACCATATTAACCACCCTGGACACCGGTGCCGGTACCCGGAAAACACTTTCCTGATATGTTTTTCAAATCAACAGCCAATACAAAGCTCGAGGAAGTAAGGCGCTACATTCCGGTCAGCCTTGCAACCACGTTCTCGAACATCAGTCCGTTCATTCAATCGGCAGAAATCAATTATATCCTTCCGCTGCTGGGTCAGCCATTGTATGATCTGGTCATGGCATTTTACTTGACACCATCGCCGCTACCCACCGGCATTACCTCCGGTATTGCTGCAAAATACACCATCCTGCTGGAACACATCCAGCGCTCATTGATCAACCTGACCTACTGGGCATCCTTTGATTTCATGAATGTTTTGATGAATGATTCCGGGTTCCACCGCCAGGAGTCCGACACAGAAAAATCGTTGTTCAAATACCAGGAAGATTCCCTGAAAGCCGGATTCAAAAACAACGGGTTTGACGGACTGGATACCATGCTGGAATTCATCGAGGCAAACATGGCAGCTTTTCCACTTTTCGCTGAAAGCCCAAACTATACCGGGCGTAAAGCTTCTATCATTCCGAACACTGCCGTATTCAATAAGATATTTAACATCAACAATTCCCGCCTGGTTTTCTTAAAGATCAGCCGGTACATCACGCAGGTGGAAGATTTTGAGATTCAGGCGGTGCTCGGGGCAAGCCTGTATGCAAAGGTCAAATCGGAATTAGCCAAAGAACTGCCTGATGCCAAAGTCGCCGCACTGCTGCCATACATTCAAAAACCACTCGCACATCTCTCGATCGCCCGGGCCGGATTCACCCTCGGAGTCAACATCACCGACAAAGGCCTGTTTTTCGAATCTCAAAACGCAACCCAGCAAAACTCGCAGGTAACAACCCCTTTATCTGATCAGCAATACTTTACATTATCCCGGTTTGCTGAAACCACTGGCCTGGCTTATATGGATATGCTCACCGGGTTCCTGTCGGCTAACCCGGCAGATTATCCGGAGTTTAACCCGCCCGGAGGATCACCGTTCATTCGCAGCAATACCGACCGTAAAACAACCTGGGTATGACTTCCATAGAGATCAAATACCGCCCGATCCCCTGGCTAAAATATACCAGACGCATACTTTGCTCCCATCCCGATGACTGGGAGGAGTTGACTCCCGCTCAGTTCATCTCGGCAGCATGCGTGTTTAAGGAAACCATATCCGATGACAACCTCATTGCTTCCATGCTGAACATTAGGAAACGGATCGTCCGAAAACTCTCGCCTTACCAAAAACTTCGCATCATTGAACTGCTCAGGTTCCTGGAAACATTCAGGCCCTGCTTTGAATTTATCCTGCCCCGGATTGCCGGATATAAAGCCCCTAAACCCCGGCTCAAGGATGAAACCTTTGGCTGCTTCATCTTTGCCGAAACCTACTTCGAGCGGTACGCTTCAACCAGCGAACCGGAATTTCTATCCAAATTCATCGCCTGCTTTTACCGGGATGGCCCCTTCAAAGAGTCCGATATCACCGGCCGTGCCGGTATCATCGCCAAACAACCGCTCATCACTCAGGAGGCCATCTATATAAACTATATCCTGATCCGGGAATGGTACACCCTGGAGTATCCTCTGGTATTCAAGCCGGCCGCGGATCAATCTGAAAAGGAAAAATCATCCTGGCTGGATGTGTACGACATCCTCCTGGGCGATGATATCGTCAAAGAGGAAGAATATGCAAACCTGCCGATATCAACGGTTCTGAGGTATCTGAACAAAAAAATCAAACAGGATCGCCATGAAAGCAAAGTTCGCTGAGCTGGTTGCCTATTTCGAAAACCTTGCAGCCGCTCACTCACTCATCCGGCACCAGATTGGTGAAAAACATTTCTTCCGCTTTGAACTGGAAGAAATGCTTACCGGCATGCGCTCGGGAGTAAACTATCCGGCCATTATCCTGGAAGGATATGACTTTAACTTTGTCGATGGCGATTCGGATAACGTGCACAAGAGAATAAATTGTGCATTCTCGATTATCGGCAAAGTCTCAGACAAAGGAGATTATGATGCCATCCACGCCCTGTGGGATTCGTTGGAAGAGATCGGGGATGAAATCATCGTGAGGATACTCCATGATAAAAGGGAGAGGAAAACCGGTTGCCTGGCCTACTTCCACATCCGGAATGTAAGCGGGGCCCCGCTTACGGATGTCAACCTCATTCATTACGGGTTCCGCTATGAATTCCAACTGTCATGGCCACTGTCCAACGATATAGATCCGGAGGTATGGCAAGATGCCGGATAACCAGCAAACCGATGAGTTCAACAAGGAAGTCATTCAATGGGGATTCCGGACGCGGAGCCTGCTGAAAAGCAGCATCGCATCGCTCTCGATGAAAGGCAAAGGCGATCTGATGCGGCAGCTTCAGATGAAAACCAGGAAAGACTTTGGCGAAATTGACCGCGTCATTTTCAACTTCCCCCGTCATGGGGCATTTTTCCATAAAGGTGTAGGCCGTGGGTATATCATAGTAGCAGGCCGGGTAATCCGCGGTCAGCGCAACAATACATCCAAACACGGCAAGAACACCGAGGAAAATATCACCCGGCATCTGAATACCGATCCGATCCGGCGCCAACCGAAAGCCTGGTTCACCCCGGTTTTTGAACGCGAAATTCCAAAACTGGCCGACATCATTACCCGATTGAAAGCCGATTCGATTCTCGATTCCAACACTTTCAAACTCCGAGTATAATGGCAAGAGAATACACCCGGGAGATTTACCTGTATATCAATGGCAAGCAGGTAAACAACGATATCAAAAGCATTCGCACCGAAATGACCCAGTTGGTTAACCAACAAGCCAAAATGATCATCGGATCCAAAGAGTATGTAGAGGCTGCCAAAAAAATCAAAGCCCTGAAGGCAGTGCTCAATGAGCATGCCGCTTCCTTAAAAGAGGTCGACCGCTCCTGGGGAGCAGCCATGAACCGGATCGGTGACCAGTTCAACCGGTTCCAGACATTAGGCATGGCCGTGATCGGGGCAACGGTCGGAGTCATTGCCGGATTCATGAAAACGGCAGAGGCTGCCAACCTGTTCGAGGAACGCCTGGACAACCTCTCCGCCCTGACCGGGTTAAACGGGAAAGAGCTAGAATGGCTCGGGGTGAAAGCAAAGGAAACATCCGTATCGATCACCGAATCCGGAGTGAGAATAAAACAATCGGCCACCGATATTCTGGATGCCTATACCAAGATGGGATCCCAGCGGCCGGAGCTGTTGAAAGATAAAGAAGCTCTGGCTGCGGTTACCGAAGCGGCCATCATCCTGTCGGAAGCCGGCAAAATGGAACTCGAACCGGCCACGGCTGCCCTGGCAACCACGATGAACCAGTTCAACCTCGAGGCACGGGATGCCAACCGGATCATTAACACCATAGCCGCCGGTTCAAAAGTGGGTGCCGGGGAAATCCCTTACCTGACGGAGGTTATTGAAAAGTCGGGAACCACGGCCAACCTGATGGGAATATCCATTGAACAGATGGTGGGAACCATCGAAGCCATTGCCCCGAAGTTTGCCGAGGCCCGGCGGGCCGGGACCGCACTTGATAGGGTCCTGCTGAAGATGCGTGAAAAAGGCATCGGCATGAAAGACGGCGTGTTTGATCTCAACCGGGCAATAGATGAACTCCGGATCCGGTTCGCCAATGGGGAATCTTCCGCGGCATTGTTCGGAGTCGAGCAATCCAAGATGGGCGAGATCCTGGTCATGAACCAGGGCGACATGAACAAATACACGGGTGAGGTAACCAATACCTCCATCGCTTTTGAACAGGCCGGCAAGAATACCAACAACATGGCCGCCAAACTCGCCCAGGCGAAAAACAAGGTGGCGCTGATGTATATCGAAATCGGTGAAAAGCTGGCCCCGGCAGTCATCCGGTCGACCAACGCGTTCAACTATTTCCTGAAAGCATTGATGGCATTGCCGCAGTTTATCAGAAACAACCAGATTCTACTGGTTGCCCTCTTGGGAGCCATCCTCTCCTATAACGGTGCTCTCCTTAAGAGCATCGCCATTTCGATCGCAGATACCGCAATCCGGATAAAGGCAGCAATCGTGCTCAAAGCATCCATTGCCTCCAGGGCGCTGGAGGCCCAGATGACAATGGTTCAGGCAACACAAACAAAGGCCCTGACCATATGGCAGCGAGCCGCCGTGACCGTTCAATGGGCGCTCAATGCCGCCATGACTGCCAATCCCGTGGGGTTGGTCATTGCCGGAATCACTGCACTGGTGCTGGCATTGATGTATTTCAGTAAGAATTCCAGGGAAAACCTCATCCTGGAAGCATCCAAAAAAACGCTCACCGAGGATCTGACTGTCGCGAATAAGGCACTCAAGGTAACCTACGATGAAATCGGTACCCAGATCGGAAAGCTCAATGAGCTGAGCGTTCTGGAAAAAACCCAGCTGGACTCCAAACTCGAGATGACAATCGCTCAGGCCGAGGCCGAGCTCGATTTGCTTTCCATCCGGCGAAACGCCATCAAAGTTGACAGCACGAAAATCAAGACCGGGCAGTTCATCGGAAATCTTTTCAATCCGGATAAACTCAAAGAAAAAGCCCGGGCAAATGCGCTGGAAGCCGTGGCACCCCTTGATGCCATTATCCTGGAACAAAAAGACAGAATACAATCCTTACGGGATCAGAGAACGGAATTAACAAACATCCTGGATGCCGAAAGTGCCGGGGATGTCATCGGTTCGGGTACTACCGTGGAACTTGAATCAAAACTGAATAAGTACACCACCGCCCTTAAAAATGTTACCAGGGGCAGCGAGGAGTATATCCGGGTGCAGAAAAAAATAAAGGACGTAGAAGCTGAACTCGCCAAGGAAAGAGGAGCCGCCGATTCTCCTGCCGGGGAGAAATTCGATCGCGCGAAAGATCTTGCTGACATCGAAAAATTCCATAATGATCAGCTCCTGATTATCAAAAGCAGTTACGCCCGGGGATTATCCGATAAACAAGCGTACACCAATCAATCAGAACAGGAAGATATCCGCTACCTGGCAGCATCGACAGCCAAACTCAAGGCTCTCGGTCAGGAGACCATCGCCGAACAGCTTAAAATACAAGACGCTCTTATCGCAATTAAGGAGGAACAGGATAAGCAGCTCGCGGAATTGACCAAATCCCTCGACGATCAAACCGCCGATATGTTCAAGGTTTGGGATGAGGAGAACGAGGCATTTATTAAAACCATTCAGGATAACCCCCGGTTTACCGATGCTCAAAAACAAAACGTCCTGGAATATCAGTACTGGCTCGAAACCAATGCGCAGGGGCAACGTGATAAGCTCAAACAGGAACTCGCTGAAAACATCATCTCCCAAACCGAGTATTACGACAAAATCAAGGCCCTTGACAAGGATGCCGCCGACAAGAAGCTCCAGAACATCGAGAAATGGGCAGGTGCAGCCACCGGACTTGCATCAGCCGTGGGCCAGTTTATGGAGGCTCAGAAAAACCGTGAACTTGCCGCCGCCGGCAAGGATGATAAGAAAAAGGAGGCCATTGAAAAGAAATATGCCAAACGGCAGAAAACCATCGCCATTGCCCAGACCCTGATCGAGGGAATACTGGAAATCGCAAGAATCAACTCCAATCCCGTAGTGAATCTTGACGTTACACAGGCACTTCGCCTGATATTAACCGGTTTGGCCGTGGCCCGGACCGCCGGGTCCATTGCAATCATTCAATCTCAACAGTTTGAAAAGGGTAAGTATCCGGTGATGGGTGCCAATGATAAACAGATCTATCAGGCATCCGTTCTGGGGAAGGTCCGCACCGGAATCTATAACAAGCCGACGCTCGGGCTGTTTTCCGAAAAGGAACCTGAGATCGTGATTGACGGTCCGACCACACGGAATATCAGGGCAAATTTCCCGGAAATATTAAGCGCGATTCAATCGGCCCGGGTAAACCAGTATTCTCATGGATTGTATCCCGACCGACGGGAACCCGGACATCAGCCATCACAGAAGATAGTCAGGGTAAACCAGTATGCTGACGGAGCATACCCAGACCCCGGAACAGCCGAATCACAGTCATCCATCCAGATAGCAGCACTATTACAGGCAAACATGCAGATGATGAGGCAGGTAATCCTATCCCATGAAACCCCGGGAACCGTCAGCTTTAAATCCATCCGGGATACCCAGGCAGAGTATGAAGTAATAAAGAGAAGATCAACGGTTTATTAAATCAGGGATTACGGCCATTGCAAGGTTTTCCGCATCACGCATCACGTTTCATGCGACACCTCATCGGACAGTTCACTTTCGTTCAGCTCTTGTATAAACACCTGAGATGCTTCTTTCAGCACCCCTTTTCCCAGTCCGTTCAACACCTCTATCGTTGGATAAAAGCACCGCCGGGTGGTTTGACAGATTCTCCTGTTGGCCCCTGTCGGTGGTTCATCTCTGTTTCCTTTCTGTAAAATTCTCTGTCGGGTAGCTCAGCCAGTCATTTCGCTCGACCTCCGCAGACATACCTTTCGTTCGATACGCTTTAAAGTGGTTTACTGAGTTCCACCATCTTGACTATAGTTCACTCGTCCAGTTGTCTAGCGCAATGTGCCTTTGCGCCCTGTTCAGCCTCTGTGCACACTCAATCTTTCAGGCAACGTATTGAGAGAGCATATGGAGTCAGAGCGCGAGACTTAAACGCTAGGACACTATTATATTGCAGGTAGCGGTTCTCACAAGTATTAGGATCATTTACAGTTATACTTGAACTCCACCATATTGCCAAACCACTTAAATTTGCTCCATTGTTACTACTGCCACCACCTGGAATAGCTGAGAACCCGCTAGAATTTGAACCATTACCACTATCGCCCCAACCCGTCGCGTTTTTCATTTTACCACCTGCGACGTTCTCACCTCCAAGATTGGTGATTAAAGTTTCCCACTCTGCATCCGAAGGAACGTGCCAGCCAATAGGACAAAGTTTGCCTGTACTGATACAAGGCCAACTGTATAAGGCACCAGAAATGTTCATATTTGATGTATCACCATTGAACCAACAGTAAAAATCTGGATTAAGCCACCATCCAACAGCACCACTGTTTGCAACTGACCAACCTGCTAAAAAGTTTATTGCTGTCCCATCGTTGTATTTGGTGGCTTTTAGATTTTCCGCCATCCAAATTTGTGTCCCAATCGTAATGAATTTATATTCATTAGTATCTCTGCTATCAATAAAAGTTCCGGAGATTTGGAATGTTTGCTCATTCCCATAACTTGTACCAATACTGTTGGTGGCGTATGCACGCACGTAATAGGTTGTATTACCGGTTAAACCGGATAAACTGCTTGTAAATGGGCCTGTTCCTGTGCCGTCCGTTGTTTTATTATTTGTTGTAGTTGGACTGGAAACAGTCGACCAACAAACCCCTCGTGCAGTCACACTCGAACCACCATCATCGGTGATATTACCACCGGAGGAGGCGCTAGTTTGGGTAATAACTGTAATAGCAGTTGTGGTAAGGATTGGTGATACTGGACTTGTCTTAAAACTTACCTCATTACCATAGCTCGTTCCAACACTATTAGTGGCATAAGCACGTATGTAATATGTCGTATTCCCGGTCAAACCGGTCAGGTTGCTTGTAAAACTACCTGTCCCAGTCCCATCTGTGGTCTTGCTGTTGGCTGTAGTTGGATTGGATGAGGTGCTCCAGCAAACTCCCCTTGCAGTAACTGTGGCTCCACCATCGGATGTTACATTGCCACCACCGGTGGCATTGGTTACCGTAATATTAGTTACAGCTGCCGTGGATACCATTGGTGACACGGCTCCCTGGAGGCAGCGGACCGAGAAACCGTCACTGTGGATGCAGGTGTACCGGTACACTCCGTCGCCGGAGTAGTACAGGTATCGGTTCCAGGCGCTCGACCCAATCTCCGAGGACGACCAAAAGAGGGCACCGTTGCCAAGGCCGCTGAAGCCCCCATAGCGGTCGTGGTAGCCTCCCGGAAGGGCCGTAAAACCGCTGATGTTGGTAGCACCAGTGCTTGGGCTAATCCAATGTGATGTTCCGGCTTCTTTCAATTTGCCACCAACACTGCCCGTACTCCTCAAACCAGAGGCATCAGCGTCAGATTGACTCATCCCCTGATTCTTTTCGAGAACCTTCCATTCTTCATCGGTCGGCAAATGCCAGCCCGATGGACAAGCAGTCAATGCAGCCGGCCAGTTATACAACACTCCATAAGTGGTATAATTGGCAGTTCCCTTTGCTGAAGCAACTGTGCTGCCTTCATATCCATAAACATAGTAATAAGGATCGGTATCCGAAAAGGCAGAGGATGGGCTGACAGCAGGCAGGTAAGCCAGATTTTCGGCCATCCAGGTTTGGGTACCTATTTGTATACATTTATATACTCTACTGTCGCGTGAATCGGTGAAAGTGCAGCTTGCAGCAAGCGTCGTAAAAGTAACCTCAGCTCCATAAGC
>JAPLDV010000583.1 GCA_026391235.1 Bacteroidia bacterium
ACTACCAGAGAAAATGCAATCATTATGGTCTCTTCAACTTCCGTGATGGCTTTTCTGATAGATAATGTGGTATCGTTTGATATTCCAACCGTAATATCTTCAGGCATTTCCCTCTTGATCTGCTCCAGCCTCTTTTTTACCTCATCCACAATGGCGATTTGATTCGAACCTGGCTGGGGAATGATTGCTAAACCGACCATTGGAATTTTACCGTTACCACGCATAAGCGTTTTTTCGTTCTCAGGCATCAGTTCGGCATGGCCGATATCCTTAAACTTGATGAGTGTGCCTGCTGATTCGCGAATGATCAGTTCATCAAACTGTTCTTTGGTACTGATACGGCCAATGGTCCTGACTGAAAGCTCGGTACCATAGCCTTCCACGCGGCCCGATGGTAACTCGATGTTCTCCCGGGTAACGGCATCACGGATATCTGAAGGGGTGAGGCCATATCCAGCCAGTTTCAAAGGATCGATGAATAATTTAATAGAGTACCGTTTTTCACCCCAGATACGGATCTCGCTAACCCCTGGCGTGGTTTGCAGGCGCTCCTTGAAAAGGTTATTGGCTAATTCCGATAATTGCAGGAGATTGCGTTTGTCGCTCTGTATGGTCAAGCCAAAGATGGGGTTCGAATCGGCATCTGATTTCACCACTTGCGGAGGATCAACATCCGGGGGCAGTGACCGTAAGGCCCTCGATACCCGGTCGCGTACATCATTGGCCGCTGCTTCCATATCGGTTCCGATCTGGAATTCAACCGTTATATTGCTCCCGCCATCGCGCGAGGAGGAGGTCAGAGTTCTGATGCCGGCAATCCCGTTAATACTCTCTTCCAGAGGCTCTGTAATCTGACTTTCGATAATCTCCGCGTTTGCTCCGGGATAGGAGGTGCTAACAGTAACCGTTGGAGGATCTACGCTTGGATATTCCCTGATACCCAGAAATGAAAACCCGATCACCCCGAAAAGAACAATCAGGATGGAAACCACAAGGGCCAGCACCGGCCGCTTGATAAAAATTCCGGAAAAATTCATAATCAGCCGGTTTTGTTATTTTGAAGTATTTTGTTTGGTTGGCCCCCGGCCTTTTACAGCTACAGGAATCCCATCGTTCACCTGAAGAAGGCCGGTAAGAATCAAGCTGTCGCCGGGCTGCAAACCATCTATGATCTGAACATCCTTCTCGGTACGGATGCCGGCAAAGATGGATACCGATATTGCCTTGCCATTCCTGACTAAAAAAACTTTATTCCCTGCAATGTCGCCAACCACGGATTCCGACGGAATCTTAATGGCATCAGGAATCTTCTCCAAAACCACGCTGATCCTGGCAAAGGTTCCGGGAAACAGAAGCCGTTGGGAATTTGAGCACATCGCTCTTACTTTAACCGTCCGTGTTGCCTCATCTACACCTGATTCCACAGCATAAACCTTACCAGCAAAGGGTGCCGGTGTATAATCCATACCGAAACTGATTTGCATACCATTCCTGATTAATTGAGTGTATTTTTCAGGTACTGCAAATTCGATTTTTATCGGATCAACTTGCTGAAGCGTGGCAATCAGCGTATTGGCAGGGATGTAGCTGCCAGGACTAACATTCCGCAGTCCGATTTTTCCCGATAGCGGTGCAAATATTTGTGTTTTTGCCAACTGAGCCTCAAGTATCTTTTTATCCGCTTGTACTGATTTAAGTGTATTCGCAACGACATCATATTCTTCCTGGCTGATCGCCTTAATGTCAAGCAGTTGATGTTTTCTGATTTCTTCATCACTGGCAAGCTTTTCCTGAACGGAGTTTTTGTTTAATTGTGCCTGAAGGTCCTGGTCGTTAATTTTCAGCAATAATGTTCCTTGTTCAACTTCAGTTCCTTCTGTAAAATAAATACCGATGATCCGGCCCGAAACTTCATTCCGCAATTCTACTTTTTCATTGGGCAATAAAGTTCCGGTAGAGTAAATGATGTTAAGCAAAGTGTCGGGCTTTATAACCATCACTTCAACGCTTACCGCACCCGATTTGCGGCCTCCGGCTGCCGGTCCGGCTTTGGACTTTTCTTTGCAGGATATTGCGGCAATTATAAGGGTAACTATTAAAATCGTAGAACTGAATACCCGCATTGATTGGCTGGCTTTATCTTTAATTGCATTACTGAGAATCATAATAAATAGTTTACGTTGATAATAATCCAGACAGGCTCCTCATTTTGACGGCATAAATCTACCAATATACCACTCACTAAAGCATAAACAAAAGTTAAAAGTTCTAAAAATGGCACACATCCCTGTGTTCCTTTATTATAAGTGTTATATTTACAATTATTATCCATTTCTAAACCAAATTGAACGGATGAACACAAAAGCCTTTTCATTGATTGGATTGATAACCAGCGCCTGCATTCTGGTATCATGCAACTCAACCCCACCGGTTGGATCGGTTCAGGGGACCAAAGATGCAGTGCCCTCCCGGGTTAAAACATTTGGACTCGACGAGGTCAAGCTTCTCGATGGACCATTTAAGCATGCTATGGAGTTGGACATGAAGGTTTTACTGAATTACGAACCCGACCGTATGCTTTCGAAGTTTTATAAAGAGGCCGGCCTGACTCCCAAGGCTGAACATTACCACGGCTGGGAGGATGGTACAATTGCCGGACATACGCTGGGTCATTACCTGAGTGCGTGTGCCCTGATGTACAAGTCGACCGGTGATAAGCGATTCCTCGACCGGGTGAATCAGGACTGCGTGATGCTTATAATCTCTGTGGCAACCAAAAGGCATTGGAGGTTGAACGCAGGCTTGGGGACTGGACCGGCATGATAATCAGCGGACTGTCGGATGAACAGATGCAGGTGATGATGCGATGCGAGCAGGGAGGGATTATGGAAGTCCTGGCAGACCTGTCGGCTGATACAGGTGACAAAAAATACATGGATTATGCAAAGAGGTTTCATCATAAAGCCATCCTGGATTCCCTGGCCGCCGGCATTGACATTCTTCCCGGAAAGCATGGCAATACCAATATTCCCAAGCTGATAGGCCTGGCCCGGAGATATGAGCTGACAGGCGACACCCTGAACCGAAAGGCTGCGGAATTCTTTTGGGAACGGGTGGTAAATCATCATTCCTACGTTACAGGAGGCCATGGAAATAACGAGTACTTCGGAAAACCCGACCAGCTCAGAAATCGCCTGAGCCAGGGGACCACCGAATCCTGCAACGTGTATAACATGCTCAAACTCACCGAACATCTGTTCAAATGGAATGCTGCACCGGCTGAAGCTGATTTTTATGAGAGAGCTCTGTTTAATCACATCCTTTCATCTCAGCATCCTGAGAATGGCAGGGTTATTTATAATCTTTCCCTCAAAATGGGCGGTTATAAGGAATATCAGGAATATGAGGATTTTACGTGTTGTGTGGGTACCGGAATGGAAAATCATGCTAAATACGGAGAGAATATTTATTATGCCAATGATCAGGAACTATTTGTAGCTCAATTTATTGCATCCGAACTGAGCTGGACCGGCAAAGGTCTTAAACTGACGCAACGCACAAAATATCCTCAGGAACAGGGAACAACCCTTGAATTTGACTGTAAGGAACCGATGAAACTGAACCTGCAAATCAGGTAT
>JAPLDV010000912.1 GCA_026391235.1 Bacteroidia bacterium
CGGTGGGAGAATGGTATGAAACAAGCTCCAACGTGGTCAATGCTGCGAAACTCAAGGGGAAACTTTTGTTGATTGTTGGCGAAATGGACCATAATGTGGATCCCTCCTCCACAATGCAGGTAGTAAACGCATTGATAAAGGCAAATAAGGATTTCGACCGGTTGGTGGTTCCGGGAATGGATCATTCCGGTGGTGGTCCCGCCGGCGATCGTAAACGCATGGACTTCTTCGTGAAACATCTGCTGGGTGTTGACCCGCCGGACTGGAATTCACAGGAAAAATAATTATAGCAACACTGTGTATGAAAATCAATACTCTTGTCCCGATAATTCTGGTTTCGATACTCATATCCTGTGGAAAAATTTCAAACTATTCCTGTACAGATCAGGACGATTTACCCGCCAATTCATTTATTACATCAGATAAAGCAAAGAATATAGGGGATATTTTATGTAAATGCTTAAACAAAGAAAAGGTTCCCTGCATCCAAATAACCATAATCGACAGCTTGGGGAATATCTGGTCTGTGGCCACCGGGACAGCAGACTTAAAACGTAATAAACCTGTTACTACAAACAATGTACTAAGGTTAGCAAGTATCACTAAGACATTTACAGCAACTGTAATTTTAACCTTAATTGATCAGGGCAAATTAAATCTTGATGATAAACTGACTACCTATTTTCCTGAGTTTACCGAAGCTAATGACGTAACAATCAAGAATTTATTAAATCATTCATCCGGGATTAAAGACTTACTTACACTACCGGATATAATTTTAAACTCTTCACTGTTTTCTGATAAAATCTGGGATATTAATTCCATCGTTCAAACCATTTCAAAAAAGGGACTGAGTTTTCAAACCGGTACAGACCATCAATATTCAAATACTAATTATGTACTTCTTGGGCTTATTGCTGAAAAAATAACTAAAAGAAAAATCACGGAAATATATAAAGAATTTATTTTTAATCCATTAAATATAAACAAATTAACGCTGGTTCCGCAAGAGAAATCGCCGGAAACATTAGTTAGCGGATTCGATAGAAAGTTGCTGCCCACCGCGGGATTATACGAATTAACGCCTGAAAATACCGCATGGGCCTCCGCTGCCTTCACTTCGGGTGCCTTAATCGGAAACAGTGAACAAACTGCAATTTTCTTCAGTAATCTGCTAACCGGAAAGCTATTATCTGTTAATTCATTAAATAATATGAAAGATTTTGCGGAAAAGAAAGATCCTGACAACGTGAACCAGAAATATTTTGGACTGGGTCTCTTTAAATTCGATATAAACAGCAATATTTACTATGGACATGAAGGTCTTTTCGTCGGGGCCGACAATATTGCAGCTTTTCGGATCAAAGACAAGGTGACGATTGTCATTCTTGCTAATATTTCGACATTTGATAAATTCGGCTTATTGAAAGAAATAGATAATGAATTCTGAAAAAAATCTGATAAGTAAAAAGATAATTATTTACGAATGAATAAGCAATTTGCCATTATTTTGTTATTAACAATATTTTCCCTGAGTTCAAAAGTGAAATCGCAAAGTTCAATATCAGATAATAAGATTAAAAAAAATCAGGTTTATTTATTGGGAGGAGCCCCTTCGCTCTACTCAGGATTTTCTTATGAAAGGATTGTTTTTAATAAATCTGATTTTACAATTCTTCCACGGACAGGATTTGGGATTAATATCTTTATACCGTCCTTTGGAAAAGAATTTAATATAAATTTTGGCATAACAATGCTGTATGGGAAAATCCATAAACTCGAAATTGGATTCGGAACAATTCACTATCTGTTAAGTCAGGCAGATATTTCAAAACAGACTAATTATTTTGAATATAAATTCTTGATATATGGGTTGATAGGCTACAGATATTATTTCAGGAGAAATCCTTTATCTCTTAAGATTGGGTTTACTCCGGTAATTGTTGCCAATCCCGACAAATGGACACTGTTCCCAATGGCAGAGATTGGTGTTGGTTTTAGGATGTAATGGCCCGAATAAAAATCAGGTGTTGCCGATCGGGAACTCACTGCTTAAGGGAGAGCTCCCTTGCTGTTGTGGTAAGCCAGTATTTTGCCAGCATATTTGGAACCTCCCAGTCCGGGAGGCTGCCATCTTTTAAATAGTTGAGATAATTCCGTGTCACCTGAGCAAAATGGGCCTCATGTCCAACGCGCAGTGCATCAGGAATCTGTATGTGATATCCGTTTTCGAAAGATTCAACAGAGATTCCGTTGTGTTTTCCGGCCAACCGGCTGACTGCCTTATTTAACACCGTCGTAAAATCAGAATTGCCGGTAACCGGGAAAACATATAGCTCCGGTCTGTATTTCTGCTCCGGTCCCTGACGGATTTCCAACCTGGCCAGCGAGCCCTTGATCACCGAGAAATGTGTATCGCCCCCACCCTCAGGAGCTTTGTAATTCCAGGTTACCGACACCCGCGCGTTAATGCCCTTTATCTGATAATTGATCTCCCCATTGGAATAAACCTGAAGAACGGAATCGGTGTTTACGCGCGAAAGAAGATACGCGGGATAGGAAGAAAACCCCGTAACCTCAGTGAACTGAACGGGTTGGATATCGGTTGTCCAGTGCCGCGCCGATGAAATTTGAATATCCTTATGGTAATCGATGATTTGATCCGGAAAGCAGGCCCACTGTACCAGGTCGATGAGGTGTGTCGTCACATCAACAATCCCCTCGCCTTCCTGCTCCACATCGAAGAACCACGGTGGCCGGACGAGCCTGGTACCCGATACATATTTAAAAAAATGATGAACGCTTTCTTTGGTTACTGCAGGGTCATCAGGTGTACCCTTTTGCAGCGCTCCAAAAACTTCCGGTTGTTGTGACAATTCTTTCTGCAGGATGGATGAAATCTCGAAACGTTCGGTCATGATATCATACAGGAGTACTCCCCTCCTTTTAGCCTCAGCGAACGCCCTCTCCAACCGGGCAAATCCTTCTGAATTGATAGCCATGGGCTTATCAGAAAACACATGGATACCATTTTGAATGGCTTTCAGTATATAATCCGTCTTTTTTTGGTTGTTCCCGGCCAGGATCAGCACATTACCCGGTTTTTCAGCGATCATTTTATCAAAGAACCCGGATCCCCGAAACTCTGTGATTTCCCAATTCGTCGGATTCTCAGTCCGTTTTTGATAACCACTTACCCTGGCGCTAAAATCTGCCAATTCCGGTCCGTCAGGCGAATACACAAAAACCTTCGGATTCACTCCCTCATACATCGATTTCAGCACCAGTGCGGCATGAAAGTGACCCGGCTCGGCAATCATAAAGGTTGCGCTGGGGTTCTTTTGGCTCGGGGTGCAGGATGCTAGCATCACGGCAACAAGGATGATCCATGGAGCCTTCACAAGGCCTCCGGACTGAAGTCCGCGGTTAATGATGAGCCTGTACATACTTAATAACTTGATTCTTCCATATTCCTTACTTGAGCCTTGAGCCTTGAGCCTTGATCCTTGAGCCCTGAGCCTTGAGCCTTTATAGGTAATCCGTTCCATAAGGTTTCCGCTGCGGCCGCGACAATAGTTTGTTCGCCTCATCGCTGTTGGTGAAGTGCTCATGTACCGGGTCCCATTTGAGTTTTTTCGGGACTTTCATGGCGATATGGCTGAGCAGGCAGGCCGAGCACGAACGGTGAGCCACCTCAACCGGAGCAATCGGCTGGGTATTGGACTTTATGGAATCGAGCCAGTTACCGTAATGATCAGTACTTTTCATCAGATGAATTTCATCCGGACCGATAATGCTGGTGATGATTTTTGGATCACTGGCATCCAACGACTTACGATTGGCGTCGAAGGTCACAGGATCGCTCTTTGTTGCCTGGTCATTTCCCCTGGTCACAAAGATCCAACCATCCGAACCTTCAAACCTGACTCCATTCGGCCGGTCGCCGCTGACGTACATTGTTACCCCGTTGGCATATCTGGCTTTGACTTCAAAATTCCCATGCACATTCCAAAGGCCTTTGGAAGGGAATTCGGCTTTTGCCTCAACCTCAGCCGGGCCTGAGTATTCGGTTCCCATACCCCAATGGGCGATATCCAGATGATGCGCACCCCAGCCGGTGATCATCCCGGCGCCGAACTGTTCACACCGGAGCCAGCCAGGGCGTGAATAATCGGCCTGAGGATGCACCCGTTTCTCGGTATAGTATACTTTTGGAGTTGATCCCAGCCACATATCATAATTCAGATTTTTCGGCACCGGCATTTCGGCTTCCTCCTCTCCGGATGGATCTCCCGGCAAACCGATCTGGATGGTATGAAGCTTTCCGATGCGGCTATTTCTGACCAGTTCGCAGGCATACCTGAACTGATCGGACGACCTTTGCTGGCTGCCAATCTGGAAGATCACGCCGCTCCGGTGAACCATATCGCTCAGCTTGCGCCCCTCAGCAATAGTCAGTGAAGTAGGCTTTTGCAAATAGATATGCTTTCCGGCCAGCGCGGCCTCAATAGCCGGCTGCGAATGCCAGTGATCGGGCGTGCTGATCACAACGGCATCGATGGCAGGATTCAATAACATTTCACGATAATTATCGTACAGCTTTACATCGACCTCTTTACCGCCATATTTCTTCTGATAGTAATCTTCAATAAACGGCTTGGTTTCCTTCAGGCGCTTCGAATCGAGGTCGCAGGCCGCTATTATCCGGGCCGAGTCAAACGGAAATATTCCCACCATATCTGCTTCATGGGCTATCCGGCCACACCCTATCTGGCCAATCTGAATGCGGTTGTTTGGGGCGTTTTTCCCAAAAACCGATGAAGGAACGATGCTCGGAACGATAATGGTTCCGGCAGCCGCGAGGGATGTGAGACGGAGAAATGAGCGGCGGTTGAGATTTGTTCTGGTCATACTTTTTACATCTTTCATGCTGATAAAGTTACAAAATCATCCCATTGGCACATTGGCACATTAAATAATTGGCAAATTATCATATCAGCAGAGGTACCTGAGCCGGTCGAGTAAAATGGGGATTTCTTCGGGATCGATCCCGTTTTTCAGAAGCTGATCACGATCCTGATCGAAAACCGAGAGGAATTCGTCAAAATCGATTTTACCAATAATCAGGCTTTGACGATAACATCCGATGGCTTCACCTCTTTTCCCTTCGCACCATTCCAGGTGTCCCAGGCTGATCAGGTCGTGATGGGTCGGTTCCCTTGCAATCAGTTTATCGTAATATTTCCTGGCCTGATCAAATCGTCCCAAAACAAACGAGCACCAGGCGATAGGCCGCCACACTTTATGATTCCCGGGCATCAAATATTCCACCTTAAAATAGGATTTCAAAGCTCCCTCGTAATCCTGAAGATCGAGCAGGCAATGACCGATGGATATTTCGGTATTCAGATCATCCGGATCCTGAATCTCAGCCTGGCGATAGTAGGGAAGTGCCTGCTCAGGCTGCTTCAGATACCGGTAACAAAGACCGATCTTTTTGAGGTTCCAAAGATTTTCACTTAAAAGCAGATCTGCTTTCAGATAAAAATCAAGTGCCTTCTGATAGTTACCCGATTTTTGCCAGGCGTAACCCAGCTTCTGCAAAACCTCAGCACTCATATCGCCCGATTTCTCCAGAATGCCAAAAGCCTCGGCTGCTTCGCGATAATTCTTCTTTTGAAGATAAAAACCAGCTATGGTATATAATGCATCGGTATCTCCAAGAAACAGATCTTTGTAAAAATCCTTCCGGTAAAAATCGAGTTTCCATATAAAAAGGTCATCAAAACCCTGCTTATCCGGATAAAAACGGTAGAACCGGTAGAGATCCTGGATATATTGCCTGATCACACGTCGCGATTGCTGCAGAGGATCCAGGATTTTATCGCCATCCAGCATCTCTTTAAGCTGCTCGGCCTCGGCATGTAGCCCGTCGGATAAAAATTTCTGCATGTCGGCCGGCATCGACCGGATCCCGAAACAAATACTGTATTTATCTGAATTACATAGATAGAAGCTCTTATCGACTGATTCCAGAAATCCCTTCATCCAGGCAAATTCGCCGGATTCCTGCAAAGCAAGAATTTCCGGATGATTGGTGGTAAACGGGAAGAACCAGTTGATCAGGTGGCGGAAAAACGGGAATCCTTTAAGCATCTGGAAAGTTCCGATGAATACATCATCTCCCTCCATCTGCATTTCAGTCAACTCCTGCAATTTATCTTTCAAACCCGGTGAATCTTCGAATATCTCCTGCCATTCAGGATTCTCCTCATCGCTCAGGTTTTCGCCCAATAAATTGTCGAGATACAGCTTATTCCTGATCTGCGGAGTCAGCTTGAGCATTTCAGGAAGGATCTCTTCCTGCATTCGGCGGCTAAGCTGGTCGGTATTACGTCCCCTGATCAACTGCATAATGACTTCCTGAACCAGATTCTTGAAATTCTGATACTCGTCCATAACCATGAATCGACCGCGGATAGCCGGATAGTATGCAAGCCGGGTATCGTAACGGTAGAAGGCCAGGAGCAAGCCGATCAGGGCACGCTGGCGCAATTCCTCCTCTTCGGAATCAAAAAAGCCAAATAATAGTTCGAACTTTCGTTTATCAAAATAGCGTAAAGCACTGAAATTTAATGCGGTAATCAAAAGTCCCTTTTCAGGAACAGTCAGAGCTGCAGAATCCTTGATTTGTTCAACCAGCTGTACTTCCCGTTCATGGAACTCATCGGTAAGCCATATCAGGTGAAACAGGCGCGATAAATCGCGCAGGTATTCCGGATCCGAGGGGTTTATCCGGTCGGGCTTACGGAGAAAGCTTTGGATAAATGATTCGAGGCCAGGATCATCGCGGAAGATTCGCTTTCTGACATGAACGTACTGGGTCGACGATTTTGTCAGGAGAAACTCCGAAACCCGGTCGCTGAGTTCATACAAGTCGGCAACAATTTTACGATAAACTTTCTGGCGCTCAGGGTCCTGAATACCTTTCAGGGTATACTCAAGCATATATTGATAGGTGGTATCGATCTGCTCCAGCTCCTCGATCCACGAATTCACCCCGGAATGAACCAGCATCGGCCGCAGGTCGGTCATTGCCTCCTTTAACCGTTTCACTGACAAAAGGTCATGAATCCGGTGCGTACTGCTAAGAATTTGTTTTTCGGTCATAATGAGGTTTTACAGCAAAAACCGGACCGGGAAGAATGTGACGCGTGATGCGAGAAGCGTGATGCGGAAGAAGTGACGAGTGACAAGTGACAGTCACTCGTCACTTGTCACTTCTTAAATCATTTGCGCCTGCAGCCAATACACTCCCGCCCCGGCCAGGTAACCGATCAGTGCCAGCCAGCTGATCTTTTTCAGGTACCAGATGAAATCGATCTTTTGCAGTCCCATGGCTGCAACACCGGCTGCCGAACCGATAATAAGAATGCTTCCCCCGGTTCCGGCACAATAAGCCAGGAATTCCCAAAACAATCCATCCTGAACAAAATTCTGTACGTAAACAGGATTGGCGGCGGCGCTAACCATTTCCGGAGTGGCAATACCATACATTCCCATGGCTCCTGCTACCAAAGGAACATTGTCGATAACGCTGGATAAAATACCGATAATCAAGTTGATAACATAAATGTCCCCCACTTTCTGATCGAGCCATTTCGACAGCAGATTCAGGTGACCTGCCGATGACAAAGCGGCGACCGCCATCAGGATACCGAGGAAAAACAGGACTGTGGGGACATCTACACGCGTAAGAATTGCCGCCACCGACAATTTTCGCTGGTCTTCATGTGGCTTGGTGCGGTGGACAATTTCGGTCACCACCCATAATACGCCAAGCCCCATCAGCATTCCCATGAAAGGGGGAAGATGGGTGAGAGTCTTGAATACCGGAACAAACAGCAAGGCACCCATTCCCAGCAGCAGAAAACCCATCCGTTCCGCCGGGGAATTAAATCCGTGTTGGTCAGCCTGACTGATTTTCGGACGGACAATGCCGGGCTTCGGATAGAACAAAGTAATAATCAGCAAGGGTATCAGAATGCTGACCACGCTCGGCAAAAATACTTTCAGAATGATATGCACGGCAGTAATCTGTCCGCCGATCCACAACATGATCGTGGTCACATCACCGATCGGAGACCAGGCCCCGCCCGCATTCGCAGCCAGAATGATCAACCCGGCAACCAGCCATTTCTGCTCCCGTTCGGATACCAGTTTACGCAACAGGGCGACCATTACAATGGTCGTGGTCAGGTTATCCAGAACAGCCGACATGAAAAAGGTGATGAAGGAAATGATCCAGATCAGACGGGTAAAGTTTGTGGTGGTGATTTTATCAGTGATCACTTTGAATCCCTGGTGCTGATCGATGATCTCAACAATCGTCATGGCTCCCAGAAGAAAGAAAATGATCGCAGCAATGTCCGACAGATGGGATAAAACCTCATGTTCTCCAACAAACCTGATCATTTCAGGATAACCTGCTCCCGGATTTGCCGCAAGGAAACCTGCCCAGGCGCTGTTGAGACCCTGGTTCAGGATTCCGGGCAGGCCCACCATATACGCAACCCACATGACTGCCCCTAAAATCAGAGCTGTAGCGGCTTTGTTGATCCTGATCGGATGTTCAAGGGCGATCGCAAGATATCCCAGGACAAACAGGATCATCATGAGTATGAACATGTGCCATGAATTTAACAGTGAATCTAATACTAAAAAACGGAAAGGACATGGCAGCATTATTCTACCATGTCCGCGGAGAAATGAAAATCAAATCCAAACAGCGATTATTGAACCTTAAAAACAATTTTGGCCAGCACCAAAATCAGTATTACTCCAGCAAAAATAAGAAGTGCTTTTACCAGATCCGGAATTTTTTTCTTTTTCATGATGATATTTTTTTATTTTTCCTTACTGCGAATCCCGCTTATATCGAGTATTTTGATTAACTCCCGATTTTTTTCATTCACCGCATTAAGATCTTTCCTTAATTCTTCAAGGTTCTTTTTCAGATGAATATTTTCGGAAAGCATAGATTCTTTCTCCAGCAGCTCCCTATCCATCGTATTTGCAAGTATCGCCGAATTATAGCTGAAGAATGCCACAACCAGAATCAGTAAGGCTATTGCCGATACGGCAACGGTTCTCCAGATTTGGGCTGCATCTTCATCCTAAAATCGCTCGATAGATTATTTACGAACGTAATCCGCGGGAATTAAGACGGAATGAAAGCAGGATTAAAAAGCGATTAAAAACTTGCGAGGCAACGGAGAGGGTTCCTTTATGCAAGGTGATGACTTTCTCGGCCAGTGACAGTCCTATGCCATGACCCTCGCTGGTTTTCACCGACTGGCTTCTATAAAAAGGCTGGAAAATCATTTGTATTTCATGCTCAGGAATTCCGATACCCTCGTCAAGAAAGTGGATGACCAGGTTCTCGGAAATCCTTGACAAGCTCACCACCACGCTTTGGTTTCCGGAATATTTGCAGCCATTCTCCATGATATTCGCTATAGCGGTTTTCAGCAACATTTCATTCCCTGAAACCGTCAGTTGGTCCTCATCATCAATATCCTCATTAATTTCGATCTGAACAGAGAACTCCGGCGACCGGGACAGAATCTCACTCCTCACCTGCCACAAAAGGTCATCAATCCGGAGCAGGGAGAAGTTCATGCCGGTAAGTTCGGTGCTCGCCTGGGCGAGAAGCAGCAGTTTTTTCGAAAGCAGGTTCAGGTTCCGGATCTCTGATAAAACGGTGGTTACGGTATCTGCGTATTCCTGATTGGTCCGGGCTTTCATCAGAACCACTTCCAGTTGCCCGGTGATTACAGTCAGCGGAGTATTCAACTCATGGGATGCGTTGGCGATAAAACTCTTCTGCATTTTAAAGGAGGCTTCGAGCCGTTCGAGCAGCTTATTGAAGGTGGCCGACAGCCTGGCAATCTCATCCT
>JAPLDV010000203.1 GCA_026391235.1 Bacteroidia bacterium
ACCAAGGCCGGCCAGTACTGTCACTTGTCACTTGTCACTCAATAGACGCATTTATGCGTCTCTACGTCTTCCGTGTCACGCGTTTCGCGTCACGCGTCACGTTATATTCCGAGCGCAGCTTTCATTGATGAGCCGATATTGGCTGGTGATTCAGCTACATGAATTCCGCAATCACGGAGAATGGCCATTTTAGCAGCGGCGGTATCATCGGCACCTCCGATAATTGCCCCGGCATGGCCCATTCTGCGTCCTTTAGGGGCAGTTTGGCCGGCAATGAAACCTACAACAGGCTTGTCGGCATGTTCTTTATACCATCTTGCGGCATCCGGTTCCATTGAGCCACCTATCTCGCCGATCAATACGATTCCGGCTGTATCCGGATCTGCCATAAAGAGCTTCAGCGCATCGAGGGTTGTTGTTCCGATAATCGGATCGCCACCGATCCCGATACAGGTTGATTGTCCGATTCCCAGGCGGGTAAGCTGATCCACAGCCTCATAGGTAAGAGTCCCTGAGCGGGAAACAACACCGACGTTGCCTTGTTTATGAATAAAGCCGGGCATGATTCCCACCTTACATTCTCCGGGTGTTATTATTCCCGGGCAATTGGGTCCGATAAGCCGGGTTGGCCTGTTGGAAAGATAGGCCTTAACTTTTACCATGTCGGCTGTAGGAATGCCCTCTGATATGCAAACAATCAGTCTGATGCCTGCATCCGCAGCTTCCATAATGGCATCGGCTGCCACAGCCGGCGGAACAAAAATCAATGAAACATCGGCACCGGTTTCTTTCACGCAGCTGGAAACCGAATCAAAAACAGGACGGTCGAGATGCCGGGCTCCACCTTTGCCGGGTGTAATACCTCCAACAACCTGAGTTCCATATTCGATCATCTGGGTGGCATGAAATGAACCCTCCCTGCCCGTAAAACCTTGCACCAGAACGCGGGATTGCTTGTTTACCAGAATTGACATTGATTTATTTTTTTTATAATCTGCGAATATAGAAAACTATTTTAAGGGGATGGAATTTCGGTCCGGTATAAAATGAAAATGGCCCCCGATCAGGTGAGCCATTTTTATTCTAAATCAGGAAATCAAAATTACTTCCTGTATTTGCAGCAGCCGGGCAGTTTATTATAGACTGCGTCATCGGCTTTGTGATTATCGGTATCATGACCAACAGCAGCCATCGCCTTTTCAATGCCATCGACACTGGTTTTCTTTTCATCGAATGTTACTGCCAGGGTTTTGGTTTTCAGATCATAATCTGCCTTTTTCACTCCATCAATAGCCAAAGCGGCCTTTTCAATACGGGTTTCGCACATGCCGCACTTTCCGGCAACATTGATCTTTTCGGTTTTCTTTCCAGCGGCAAATGCACACATGCCGATCAAAAGAATCCCGGCCATCAGAATAAAAACTTTTGTTTTCATATTATCCTATCTAAATAATTGTATTTGTATGGGTACAAAGATTACAATTATTGAATTCAGTGATTGTCAAATAATTGTTAATTTTCACAAGTTTTTTTAAGACGCTTATTTTCAATGATGAACGATACAATTGCTGCCATTTCAACCCCTTCCGGTCAGGGTGCTATCGCGATCGTTCGTTTATCCGGCCCCGATTCCTTTAAAATCATTCAATCGCTCTTTCAGATTTCCGGTACACGAAAGCCGTTTTCAATATCCGGAACCAAAGGCATTCATCATGGATGGATAAGAACAGGTAAGCAGCTTGTTGATGAAGTGGTTATCAGCCATTTTAAAGCACCTAAAACCTACACCGGCGAGGATCTTATCGAGATTAACTGTCATGGTTCAACCTACATACAGCAGGAGATCCTGAGACTGGTGATTCATGCAGGAGCCAGGATGGCCAGGCCGGGTGAATTTACCGAAAGGGCCTTTTTAAATGGCAAGATGGACCTGACCCAGGCTGAGGCAGTTGCCGATCTGATAGCCTCATCGGGTGCTGCAGCTCACCGGCTGGCCATCTACCAGATACGGGGAGGCTTTTCGAAGGAGTTGGCGCATATCAGGAACGATTTACTGAATTTCGTCACGCTGATTGAACTGGAACTGGATTTTGCCGAAGAGGATGTGGAATTTGCCGATCGCACCCGTTTAAAAGTTTTGGTCGACAGTATTATCCAAAGAATTTCAGGGCTGGTCTCCTCATTCGAGCTCGGAAATGCCATCAAATCCGGAGTACCGGTAGCCATTGTAGGGGAAACCAATGTAGGCAAATCAACGCTGTTAAATACCCTCCTAAAGGACGATATTGCCATTGTATCAGAAATTGCCGGCACCACGCGCGACAGCCTTGAAGACTGCATCCATCTGGGCGGCATCGAATTCCGGTTTATTGATACGGCCGGTATTCGCGCAACCACCGATCAGATTGAAACCCTGGGGATCGACCGGTCGTACCGGCAGATTGAGAAAGCGCGTATCATCCTGCTGGTTACCGATGCCACTGCCGCACTGGAATCAAGCATCCGATGGATCTTAGAAATCATTGAACGGATCCGGGATGATCAGCACCTCCTTGTACTTGTCAATAAATCGGATGTCGAACCTACCCAGGCCTTAGTGTTTCAAAAGAGCGTTGGAGAGGGTATCGCCCCCGCTTTCGCGGGGGTGACAAGGCCATCCATTTTCGGGATATCGGCGAAGAATGGTGATGGGTTGAAGGAGGTGGAAGAAGAGTTGTTGCGATTGGTTAATTTCAAATCGCTGGAGGATTCGGATGTGGTGGTGACTAATGCACGGCATTATGAAGCGCTGACAAAGGCACAATCAGCATTGTACCGGACCTTATCCGGTTTGAACATGGGCACGTCAGGTGATTTCCTTTCGCAGGACATCCGTGAAGCGATGCATTACCTCGGAACAATCACGGGGCTGATATCAACGGATGAGGTGTTGGGGAATATTTTTCAGCATTTCTGTATCGGAAAGTAACAACGGATAATTATCCTCCTCTACCGGCATTTTCAGTTATTATCTCCGCCTTCAAAGTAGGTTAAAGGGATGAGATTACCAACTTTCTCGTAATGGCGATTCTCTCCGGTTAAGCACAATTTTGCCGGAAACTTCCAAGCTAAACGGGCGCACATTGCGATAGGATTCATCAATGAAACCATTACGATCAAAAGAAAATGATAGCAATCCGTAGAAAACCGGTAACATTGTTTGGAGAAATGCGTTTAATTGA
>JAPLDV010000677.1 GCA_026391235.1 Bacteroidia bacterium
GTGACCGCCACTCACGATCTCCATACTGAATGCTCCATCCCGGATTTCAGGCCAGGTTAGGTCGGGCCGGTTAAACGACAAATTAGCCAGTGAGTTTAATGTTTCAAATTCCGCAATGGTACGGATCCATTCCCCGAAGGCTTCGTGAAAGTTTTTCCTCCATCGTTCAAGCCTGATCATCAGTAGGATATCCCATAAAAAGAATGAATTCAGGAAAAAACTTACGATAAGGTTACCTCTCACTTCCAAACCCCAGAGAATTCCGGTCAGCCGTTTCATGATCTGGCTGGCGAGCAGTTCACCGTGTTCCAGGCTCTTTTTCTGCTCCACCAAATAGGGGGCATAGAATTCTTCCTTTTCTATGAGGTGGAGTAGTCCGGTATACTTTCTGAACAGATCGAGCAGGCGCTCAAGATTTTGCTGCTCGCGGTTGATGAGTCGGGTACGGCTGATGATCAGACCGATAGGTATCAGGAAGTAAAGAAATACAGCGGAAGGTAAAGAGAACGAAAAGAAATTGTTAAGAAAGGAGGGGAGAAGGAAAAGAATAGAGATGCCGAGGGTTATGATTGCGTTTATCCAAATGGCGATGGTGTAGAAGCGGACTTTCCTGATTCGGTCGGGTGCATCAAGCCATGATCTGACATTCCGGTTATGCCCCTGCTCCCAGTCGGATTCCCTTGCAGTGGCCAGAAAATCCTGCCGCCAGGAAAGTTTAGCCACCAGTTCCTTAACAGCCTCCTGCCGTAAGCGGACCTGTTGGGCACCGGAACCCGGATGCAGGAGCCGCTCAGCCAGATTCTCCTTGCCCAGCGGCGTGACAACCCGGTTAACAAGCCGGTAAATACTGTGATCTCCGAAAATATCAAGGTCAAAGCTATATTCATGCTGATAATCAATAAATTCAGCTCCCGGATCAAAGGCAGAATAATCTCCCAGCAAAGCCTTTATCTCATCCTGGTTGATCGCTATCAGAATCTGATAATAATTGATTCCCCGTTGGATTAAAACGGCCTTCTTTACAAGATACAGGAACCCCGCCAACAGTATCATCGGCAGAATCAGCAGGAGTGAGCATTTAAGTTTTATCGACAGATAAACCCCAAGTACCATTAATACAAACATTATCATCCTGGCCACTACTATCCAATTGGATTTCGACTCAAGTTTCTTTTTTTGCGCCTGAAAACCTGAAATCCGCAATAGGTAAGTTTCCCTTAACTCCTCTAACGATAGAGTTGGCAACTCTATAGACTTTTCAACGGTCATGTGATAAGAAAAGCGTTAATAAATAGTTGATATTCTGATACATACGATTAATATCGGTTTCAAATTTTCTTAAATAATAAGCTATCATAAAGTTGCCAACTCTATCTCAATTCTCAAAATTAAGAATTTGGCACTCTTTTGGATAGTATTGACCAGAAAGCAAATATTTATGGATAGTTCGATGTATACAGATATTTTTATATATTGGCACCAGTTTGTTTATTAATAACATAACATTAATTTAATAAGGAGGAACCTATGTTTACTAGATTTTTATCGGCGTTGTTAGTTTGTGGCCTGTTTTTGGCCGTGGCTCCGGCCAGTGCTCAACAAAAAGAGTATATCGGAGCTGCAAAATGCAAAATTTGCCACAATAAGCCACCACAGGGTGAACAGTTCAACAAGTGGTCTGCAAGTAAGCATTCCAAGGCTATGCAGTCGTTGAAAGGTGATGAAGCTAAAAACCCGAAGTGTTTGAAATGTCATTCAACCGCAGCTGGTTTGGTTTTAAGTGATACTCAAACCATAACTGTTGCTGAAGGCGTTTCCTGCGAATCTTGTCATGGTGCAGGTAGTGCTTACAAAACACCAACCATTATGAAAGATCAGGCCAAAGCAATTGCTGCCGGTATGATTATACCTGACGAAAATCTTTGCAAGAAATGCCATAATGCTGAAAGCCCGAATTTCAAAGGATTTGAATACAAAACGGCTTTTGCAAAAATCGCTCACCCAAACCCGGCAAAAGTTAAATAAACAACGTATTTTATGCCGAACGCATTGTAGAGACGGATATATCCGTCTCTACTGTTTTATGCGGGGTCCTATTTATATCCAAACAGCATCGAGTAGATAATAAACCCAACCAGTATCAATCCAAAGGCTACGAATATAAATCCGAATGTTTTAATAATGTTGTAATACCAGCTTTTGGATTCCTTTTTAACCATAACCTTTTTGAGACGGCCCGATTCCTTGAGTTCTTCATATTCACGTGGCCTGTCTTTCTTGAATTCTTCAAAAGGTACAAGTCCGGTAAATATGACAGTATCCATCGGAAAAGCATCCGGGCGCAAATGGGTATTGAAAAAGTGAATGGTAAAAATAAACCCTACAGCAAGCAATGCTTCATCGCTGTGGATAATCTGTGCCACGTTGATCAGCCAACCGGGAAAAATCTTCGTAAAAGTTTCAGGAAACCATAGGACTAACCCCGAAAATCCTATGACTGCAACACCCCAGAATACCGCCATGTAATCGAATTTTTCCCAGTATGTCCACCGTCCGTAGTTTGGCTTTGGGCCTTTGCCCATAAACCATTTAATCGTTGCACCAAAATCCTTTATATCCTGCTTGTTAAACATCAATGAATTTTTCCCGAACACAAACTTGCCGGCCGGAATACGTTTCCTGATCTTAGTCCGGATTAAGGAGAACAGGTGAAAGGTGAAATAGCAAAAAGTGATGAAGGCCCCGAACCGGTGAATCTGCCCGGCAACATGAGCACCACCCAATAAGTTGGCCAGATAATTCGCCCAAGCCATGTTTGAAAACTTCAGGATCATGCCGGTTAAGGCCAGCATCAGGAAGCTGATAATGACGAAAATATGCGTTAGTCGCTGACTTCGCGAAAATCTCCTGACATAGTATTTATCGGCTAAGGATTCCTTTTCCTTCTTCTTCTTGTCCCTCAAGGTTTTAAATGACCGCGGGAACCACAGGATCAGATGGACCCCGAAGAAAACAAATACTCCGATCAGCAAACTGGTCATTGCCCAAAAGGTGTAAAACAAAACTCCGTACTTTTCCTTGTTATGGTGAGTTGCATGAGTCAAATAGCCCGTAAACCTTGTATTTGCATCAGGATGACATTTCTGGCAGGTACTCACAATATTGGCGCTGCCCACCGAGGAATTCGGATTATTTACATTCAGGATCGTGTGTGAACCATGGCAATCCGAACACTTGGCGGCTTTTGTATATCCGAGCTTATGAGCTTTCCCGTGATAGGTAAGCATATAGGTTTTCGCCGTTTCTTCATGGCATGTACCGCACTGCTGCGTAACCTCGTTCAGGAATTGATCCCCTCCTGTGGAGCCGATCACATGAGAAGTATGACAGTCGACACAGGTCGGGAACTTTTTCTTGCCATCGTTCTTGGTAATATCATGATCGCTTTTGATGTATTCGTCGTAAATACCCTTATGGCAGGTTGCACAGGTTGCCGGCACATTTTTCGCATAGATGGTGGAAAGTTCATTGGTCTCCTTTAGGATATTGTGCGTTGAGTGACAATCGGTACATATTGCACTAATTGTTAATCCCTTTTCAATCAAACCTTTGCCATGAACACTGGAGGAATAATCGACCAGGGTATTCACCTGGTGCAATTCTACGTCCTTATTTGCTTTCCCATTGTTCCGGTGGCACTGACCACACATTTTCGGGATATTTGCACGGTAGGTCGGAGCCGTATCATCATACCTCGATTTTGCCTTGTGAGTGCCGTGACAATCCGTGCAATAAGGAGCATTTTTATCCTTACGCTCATAAGCCTGACCGTGACCGCTACCGGCATACAAGGCGGAAACCTCCGCATGGCAGGCAGAACAATCAATCTTTCCGGATGTTTCACAAGGTCGCTTCAGATTGGGCGATACATCGGAATGACATTTTACGCAGGCAATGTTTTTATGAACCGAGTTGGCCAGATCTGCTTTGTCCACTTTCATCGAAACCAGCGAGTCCCCGACCAGCTTCTGAGCAGTCGTCTGCTCATGGCATTTGATACATTCACGATCGGATATGTTGGCCACAATATTCTGAGTACTGACTTTATGCGGAATATGGCAGGAGGTACAAGGGGGAATTGCTCCGGGTTTCTCCTCCCAAAGTGCCCCTTTGATAATCTTGGTATGAACCTGTTCGATCCTGGTATGACAGACCATACAGGTTTTGGCGATATTGCTGGCTGAAATCGAGGAATTCGGACTGGTATGGGGCAGGATCAGGTGATTGCCATGGCAGTCATTACAGGTTGCCGATACAATCAAACCCTTTTTAAATAAGCCAATTCCATGTACATCTGAACTGTAATTCTCAAGAATATTATGCTCCGAGATATTATAAATCCGTGCAACAGGTGCCCCCTCGCGATGGCATTTGGCACATAAAACCGGAACATTCATCTTATAAGTCCTGGATTGCGGATTGGTGCCCGGTAAAATACTATGATCACCATGACACTCCTTGCAATCAGGTGCATAAAGCGATTTTAGCTTTTTGGCCTGTCCATGAACTCCGGCCTCAAACTGCATTTCCGGTTCGGCATGACATTTAGCGCAGCTTACCGGTTTAAGACCCTCGGGATGAGGAAACTCAGCTACAGCGGCATCTTCATGGCAGGAAATGCAGGTAACGTCCTTATGAACTGAACCACCCAGAGTTTTTGCAGTAACATAAAGAGAGATTTTCTTACCGTTCTGTTCAATCGACAAACCCGGATCATCATGGCACATCAGACAATCTTCATTCGATTGGGAGAAGATAGGTAAATGGCTAACAATGAATAAGATAAAGATTAGTATCGGAATCTTTCCCGCGTGTTTCAATCTCCGTTTTCCAAACATATCTATATATTTGATTACCTATTGTTCAAAGTTAATATTTTAACAATAAACGGATCCTCAGAGTTCAATATCTTTTATTCTATCTGTCGCCTTTTCAGAGTGATATTCGAGTTTCAACTTCCCATTTCCGGATACCAAAAACTGATATTCCACCTGTCCGTATGAAGGGATCTGAAAGAACTGGATTTCTGGTTTGTATTGTTTATAGGAGGCCTCATGCCGGTATCGATCCGTCACCGGCCCGCCGGCAACCACCCGGATGTTTTTACCATCCAGTCGGAGGTAGTCCATCGGATTGATTTTCAAGCGTACCGATTGCCAGGTAATGGATGAAACTGCCTTGGAATTGACCAGCCTGACCTTAATCCTGTATAGATCTTTGCCGATCTTTTCCTTCTCAAACACCTCCATGCTAATCTGTGGCAGGTTGAATGCGCTCACGAATATTGCCATTGCATTGCGATGGACCAGGTCCATCAGCATAAACGGCTGTGGCAGCCTTGAATTGAATTTACTCCAACCTCCGATTTCGATATTACCGTACAGCGGGTGTTTATAAGGTTTCCAGTTGGAATACATTGCGCCGTTTGTGAGATAATCGTTGAATTTGATCCGTTCGGTCGACCGTTCGTCTATCGAAGCCGGTTTGGTTGTATCGGAGCGATATGACTCGGTGTTCGACTGGAACAGTTCTCCTACCAGGGTAAATGCACCCACGATATCGTCGGTAAAATCGCCGAAATCACCCCAGGTTGTGTAAAGGTCCTTCCATGAAATCAGGTAATTGTATCCCGGAATCATTTTCTCGCTGTGCTTTCCCAGGTAATCGAACACCTCGATATCACGCCTGTCGTATTCCTGGGCACTTTTGCTGGTTGGGCCGCGCAGGATCATGCCGCCCGAATTATGAAAAGCCCAGGCAATCAGCACATTCTTCTTTGCATACAGATAATCTGCAACTGCTTTCAATCCCTTTCCTTCCAGAGGATAACTGCCGGCTCCGTCCTGCACATAATCGGGCTGCCAGTTGTAGGGGAAGTTCCGGTTTGGATCGATATAACCCGGCTCATCCTCATTAACCCGGCCGTCGTTATCGTTATCGATTCCTTCAGTCCCCAGTAGTCGGAATTCACCCTTCTCGCCCTTTTCCACACGAACCATCAGGCGTGAATCTTTGGGATCCGTTTTGTAATCCCCGAGGGTATCACGGATTCGCATCTGGGTGATGAACCCATCTCCATCCAGATCCTCTGCCGGATCCTCATCGACCAGCCCATCGCGGTCATCATCCTTCGGAACCCTTATGCTGCGGCCTGAACCGGAACTGTTTGCATCGGCAAACCAATGATATCGGCCATCAACATTAACAGTTGGTATACAATAAATTACCGACCTGTCGACGGTTTTGGTTACCCGGTCGAGCTTGCCATATCCTGTTAAAATGTAATTGAGAAAATAGAGACACACCTCTGTTGCCTGCACTTCGTTGCCATGGATATTTCCATCGACATACACTCCGGGCTTATCCTGCTCACTGCCTGTATCAGGATTATTCACGGTAATTGACCAGATTTCGCGGCCCTCATCGCTATGGCCAACCAGTTCCAGTTTCGTTAGCTTCGGATAGGCTTTGTTGAGGGCTATCAATGCCTGGTTCACTTCATCGTAAGTGTAGTAACGATCAAACCTTAACGGAACTTCTATCCTGTTTTGCTGAGCCGTAACTGAAATCCCTGATAAGAGAATGAAAATCAACCCGATATAGAATATTGTTCTTTTCATGATCAATTCCCTCCCAGTTTGATTGATTTTTCACTGCCGAAAGCATTCACCGGATCAACTTTGATCAGGATTTCAGCCGGGTTATCGGCTTTCACGATCCAGGTCAGTTTTCGCTGTTCATATCCGTTAAGGCCTTCGAACGGCATACGCTCCTTCCCCGAAATAAGGGTTATTCCCTTGCCGGTAAGGGTGACTATAGCCGGCGGCGGAACCTTCGTTCGCTGCCCGATGGCAAGAGGGAAAGAAAACTGTTTCGTGTTCCGCACCCAAGCGTTCACACGGTAAATTCCGGAACCCTGCGGTTCAACCATCACCTCTTCAATGGCCAGTTCAGGGATCTGTTTAACCAGTTCGAATATCCAGGGCACCTGGATTTTCAGCAATGAGTCAATCTGTTGAGGTAATGGCAGCACATCGGCATACGGAACATTTCCGCCGATTTCCACCTTCCCCAGTTCCGGATGGTCAAATTCTTTCCACGCCACAAAGCCCTTCCCGCCAAGAATGCTGTCATTATAGGCCAGGAAAGCGTTTTTGAGCGAATCCTTCGGTTTTGGAAGTGCCCAGAAATCCATGCTGAAAGATGGCAGGCCCAGCTGGTAATAGGCCCACAATTCGAAAGTCCCGTCTTTTTCCCGTTGGGGATCCAGCCTTTTGTCCAACCAGCCCTTATCTTTCAGAAATTTCTTATATTTATCAGAAAGGGCTGTATACATCTTGGTATCAGCCTCCAGTGGATTGATTACAGCGCCCATATCCAGCATTCCGGCCACCATGGCATCATCGACGGTAGTTCCGGGCGGAACGGTTGTCTTCAGCATCTCCTTAACCTCATCCAGCGAGTAGGTTTTCTCCGGATCGGCATTCAGCATCTGAGCGTAACGTTGAGGTAATTTAATGGCGCTGAGGTTCATGGCACTTTTCCGTCCCCCCTTTGGCGGTACGAGACACCAGTTGGTTGAGCCGTAAGTCATGGTTAAGGCGATTTCCGGATGAGCATTCACAAACTGCATCAGGCTGAAAATCTCAGTTTCTGAGCCGCTCCAGGCACCGGTTCCCGGTTGATTATATCCGTATAGGAACGGAAAGGTTATTCCGATGTTTGTTCCACCGGGGCCATCTTCATTGTACTGTCCATCTTCATCATTATCAATGCCTTCTGAATAAATCTTATAGATTCCCTTCTCTCCTTTTAGCGGATCGGCGCGTTTCATCATCCTGGGATCCTTATCGTCCGGAATATAGGCTCCCTCCGGATCCTTAACCCTCATCTGGGTAATAAAGCCATCCTGGTTAAGGTCTTCCGGACCATCCTCATCGGTTTGTTCGTCCATATCGTCATTCCATGGCCTGAGATTTCGGCCATCCACGATCAGTGGCCGCTGAAAATAACGGCCGGCACCATCGGTGTTACCGCAAGCCAGCACATACCAGGTAAGGTTCTCCGCCAATTCAGGCTTTTTCAGCAATTCACCAATCAGAAAAAGTGCCCCTTCGCTTGCCAGGGGTGTTGTTCCCTCCAGATTGGCAACAACCAGAACAGCCGGATTTTTCTTTTTGGTGGCCGTTGTTTCTTTTCCGATTTCAATGATCTGATAATCATTGCCTTTATAGCTCTTTGCCAGAGAATGCACCTTAACCCGGGCAGGTTGGGATTTAGCGAATTCACTCAACAAACCGTTGATCTCAGAGGGAGTATGATACTGATTGAAGGCAGGTTGCTGCGCCTGGGAAGATACTGTCAAAGCCAGGGCCAGACAGGTTGTTAAAAGAGTTTCGGGAAATTTCCGGGAATAGATTTTCATATTAATTGCTTTAACGAACATTCGCTGTGAGGGACGGGGTCCCCGCCTTCGCGGGGATGACAAGTGCCGCTGCGTGCCCACTGCCCACTGCCCACTGCCTACTGCTTACTGCCGACTGCCAGAATGGACGCAATTATGCGTCCCTACGGCATTTGTTCATGTTCCGATTCATCCTCATGATAACCGGTGAGCATTGCCTTATAATGATCGGTTGGCTTTTTCCCCATCGTGGCAAAATAGAGATGAATCAGCAAAAACATCGATACGGCAAATCCACCCAGGATATGCAGAAAATCGGTAACAGCAAATCCATTGAGTCCGAGCCACTCCTCAATGACAATTCCAGGGAAGAGCAGGCCCCAACCGGTAACAACACTCACCGGTAAAAAGAAATACATTACCGCTGCATAGGTAACCTGCTGCAGGGGGTTGAATTTTCTGGCGCTTCCAATGGGAAAAGGAGGCTCTTCCTTTTTAAAGAACCCTATCGTATAATAATACATTTGTTTCCACAAACGCCGGCGAAATCCTCTGAACTGGATAACGTAATTGAGGCCATTGCCGGTAAACAGGTTGCCGAGAAAGAAAATAACATAACTCAACGATAGTAATACTCCGGAGATGTTGTGCATCGATACGGCCAGATCAAAACGGATCCGGGTTGCATCAGGACTGGCATAGTGCATACTGATTCCCGAAATGATCAGGATCAGGCATAACAGAGCATTGGTGATATGCCACAGCCGGATCCAGATCGGATATAGATATACTTTTCCGCTCATATTACTTCTTGATTATTCGGATTAGGGTATGAATTGCAATGCCCAAAACGGCACAGACCAAGATCAAAAGACTGATCAGGTTGAGTATCGGACTCGGATTTGTTCCGATAGCGAATGACTGGTTGGAGATAATGGAGGTAAGTATTCCTTTATCTGAACGTTCCTGCGCGAGCTGATATTTGTACAGTGATATTTTCAGTCTTGAATCAGATGAATGGCACTCGGCACAGATTCGGACCGCTTCCTCTTTCGGCCTGATATTATGTGCAACCAGCACGTCTGCGCGGATTTCAGCATGGCACTCAATACAGCGGACACTTTTGAAATGTTTCACAGGATCCGGCAGCCATTGATGCCTGGCAATGAGGGATGATTTTGGATCGCCATAGAGGATATCGAACTTTCCCATTCCCGAATGACACTCAAGGCAGATGGAATTATCATAAGCAACCACGTGGCTCAGGTTATCTTTACTACGGGTTGTAATGTTGTAAGTATGAGGATTGTGGCACGACCAGCAGTTAACTCCTGATTGTTTACGGGTGGCATGAATGCTTTTCTTATACTCCTCGGTGATCCCGGTAAAGTTGATCGGAGGAGTATCATCGGTATCTGTATGGCAGTCGGTACAAACCAGTAAAGGTTCGAGTTTCAGGTCCGGCTTATGCGGCAAATTGTTGTATTCACTGGAATGGCAATCGGCGCAGGTTAACGACTTGTGATTATTGTGATAAAAGGCAATAGTATCGATGATCAGATCCTTAAACATCTTATGCCTGATCACCTGGCTCGAATCCTGGTTGGCGTAGGTATACCAGCGTTTACCATGACAGCTGAGGCAATGATTATTTGCAGGATTGTTTTTGAATACCGGCGGGATGGTATCCTGCGCGTTGAGAGCTGCCCCAAACACCAGGGCCAGGAGGATCAGCTTAATTTTTAATTTCATCTTTGATTGAAAAGACTGTTATGAGAAAGTAAGAATTTAGAGATTCGAAGACCAGTTTTGAGTTTTGAAGTTAAAGATCAAAGTATCGCATATGGCTCACTCTCTGAATCTTGTACCTCAGAATTCAAAACTGGTTTTCGAATTTCTAAATTCTTACTTCGCTTAAAACCTAACTGTCAGGTCAAACCCGACGCGCAATCCCTTGGCACCGTCCGAAACACTGTACTTATTATAAGCCAAGTTTTTCTGCTGGATAATATCATAGGAATTGGAAACAAATACCATAAAGCAATGTGTTGGGGTACCGATTTCGAGACCCAGTCCAAGACTCGGTTTAGGAGCAACCAGAACCTCTTCTCTGACGGCTCTTGATGAGGCTGACAAATTAGGCATAATCGCAAATCCCTGATCATAAGTAGCAATAATAGACATTTCATTATAAAACTTAAAACGCCCGCCAACTGAAATGCCGAAGTAATCGTTCCATTTGGTGCTATCGCTTTCTACTGCATTGAAATGAATATACGACGGGGCCACTTGCAAACTCAGCTTGCTGCTGAATTTTCTGGAAACGATTAACTCATTGAAAAAGGAAAGGCGGTTGGTGAATGAGTAACTTTTCTGAAATACCTCTTTGTTCCTGGCGTCCAGACCAACCTGTGTCAAAAAACTCAGGGATATTGGCATACCGGTTCTTTTCTGCTGCAGGATTAAGTATTTAGCGTATAAATCCTGAAATTTATTCATTCTCTCGGTTCCGATGCCGATCGACAGTTTTTCAGTTATGCCGTAATTAAAGCCCAACCTAATATTCGAAGAGCCATATATCCCGGCCAGGTCCTTAAAGCCATTTTCCATGGTACCTAATCGGTGATGGATAATCAGCTCTAATCCGCCTTTGTACGGACTGATATTGGTTTGCTGATCGATCAGCAGGGATGAATTGAAAACCTCTTTAACAGGACGGCGGTCAGGACCGGTTGCTGCATCCTGAGCAAAAGTGTTGTGACTAAAGGCAATGAAGGCCGATAGGACTGTTAATTTCCAGAGTATATTTTTTGTTTTCATGATCGTTCTTCCGTTTTAATTATTTT
>JAPLDV010000525.1 GCA_026391235.1 Bacteroidia bacterium
CCGGCCAGCAAAATACACAATAACCAAACCGACAATAAAAACGATCAAAAGAATCCAACGAAGGATGGCCAATTTCTTGAACCCATACAAATCAACAGCAGCGACAAAGACAACAATCCGCTCATTCGGATTGGTATAAAATTTCCCGAGGACCTCATACTGACCAATCCGGCTTCGTACACGGTTGTTTAGCCTTACCTGATCAATAAGATAAGGATCAATCGCAATTTCTTTATTATCGTCATTGGAAAAGAGGATCTTATTCTGATAGTTATAGATGATAATTTTCTCGAAAGGCAAGCTTAAAGGGTTGTTCCGCTCAATCTTTTCCAATAGTACCGCATCGATTTCCACAATATCGATGAGCATCTGACCTACACCCTTGGCTTTGGCTTCAAGTTTGGCATAAATGTCTTCCTCTCTGGATTTGGCAAATGAAATATATATTGCCAGTGAGAGAAGCAACTGGATTACTGCTACAATAACCGTAAACTGAAGGCTTATTTTCTTCCGGATTTCCATTTACTCGGAATCAATGGTATATCCCAATCCTATTCTCGTCTGGATCAACTTTTGATCAAAATTCCTGTCGATCTTCTTTCGGAGCAGATTGATATAAACATCCACGATATTGGTTCCGGTATCGAAAGTGATTTCCCAAACCTTTTCGGCGATCTCAGCCCGTGACACCACCCTGCCTTTATTCCGCATCAGGTATTCCAGCAGTGTATATTCTTTGGCGGTAAGTTCAATCACGGAATTTCCTCTTTTAGCGGTTTTCTTATTCAGATCCAGTTCCAGATCGGCCACCTTCAGGAATGATCCTGCCATATATCCGGCAGATGTCCGTTTGGAAAGGGCCTTGATCCGCGCCAGCAGTTCCATGAATTCAAAGGGTTTTACCAGGTAATCATCGGCCCCGGCGCTAAACCCATCCAGTTTATCATCAGTGGTGCCGAGGGCAGTCAGCATCAAAACGGGTACATCAACATTTTTCTCGCGGATTTTCCGGCAAACCTCAAACCCATTCATAATGGGCAGAATGACATCCAGGATAATCAGATCAAATGTTTTACTAACCGCCAGGCGGTATCCTATCTGCCCGTCAAAAGCAGCTTCAACGTCGTACCCGGCTTCGCTGAGTCCCATCTTCAGGAAATCCACTACTTTGACTTCATCTTCAATGATCAGGATGCGCATTTTCGAGGGTTTTTGTCAAAGGTAGGGATTTGATATAGCAGGGACGCATAATTGAGTCCAAATCGTGAAGCGTGAAGCGTGAAGCGGAAAATCGGCAGGAGCGATTGTCAACCCGGTGAAGGCTTGCCCACCACGGAGGCGGGTGGGGCGGGATCCATCGCCAACCGCTGATATTAGCCGGAGCAGTTGTCATGACCGCAAGCGCGGGGATTTTTATTTAGAGCCGTGTCGACTGCTTAATCAACTATGACCTTTCTGGTGTAAGTCACCCCTCCGGCTCCACTCACCGTAACAATGTAGATTCCAGCCAAAAGGTTTCCGGTATCTATCGTAATGGAACCCCCGGTGATGTGTTCGAAACTCAGCACCCTGGTTCCACTTATCGTATTAATTGTCACGGCATTGGGACCTGAACCGGGGAACTCAATCGTCAGGGTTGAACTGGCCGGGTTCGGGAAGATCCGGAGGCCATGATCCGGAAGGAGAATTTCGGGGCTTGCGGTCATCGTGCTGTCCGGCCCCTCCATCGTGCGGATGTTCACCTTCAGCAGTAATCCTTCGCTCCGGCCGTTGCCTGCCAAGGCGTCCTGACCAAAGCTCCAGGTTTCGCCGGTTATATAGAGATAGTCGCCGTACAGGGCTGCATCATGGGCGGTTTCCTTGCTATGTCCGCCCCAGATCAATGAGTCCAGAAGAATGCCTGACGGCGTATACTTAAGCACGAAAATATCGTAGTCGCCACTTCCGTAACTCGAAGTAGCACCCACTGCGTATATCAGGCTATCGGGCCCGGCCACCGCGGCCCGGGAATCCTCGGCCCCCGCGCCGCCCCAGAGCCGGCTCCACTGAAACTGGCCTGATCGGGAGTATTTGTTCAGATAAAACTGCGATCCCTTCCCGAAGCTGCCGGTATAGCCAACAACATACAGCATGGAATCGGCACCCATGGTGAGACCCAGCCCGTCGTCGTACAGGCCGCCGCCCCAGGTTGTGCTCCATTCCAGGGAGCCGTTGAGCCGGCTGAAACAGGCCAAACCCATGTCCCCATCGAAGCTCGCGATATTTGTCCGGCCCACGTGACCGGCCGCGCGCTGATACCATCGATCTCTTCATAGCCAAATCCCTGATCATAAGCGTAATGCCAATTATAGCTCCCGTCGATCGCACTCATGCTCACCACCAGGGCATCACCGAGATTGGGGTTTGCAGTGGAATCGATACGGCCGGCCTGGTAAACCGACGATCCGCTCACTTTCGTCACAAACGCGATATCATTGAAAGCGCCCCCCCATGAAGGGCTCTGCCAAAGCTGGCGCCTATCGGGAGCAATCTTGTACAGGATGATATTGTAATACCAGTAGGGCCACTTATCTTTCTGCTCTACCGACCAGTAAATGTTACCGTCAGCATCAGTATCAACCCCCCAGGCACGCTCATCCTGGGCAAGCATACCTCGTGTGAGGTACCAGAGCTGACTGAAGCCGGATCCTGAAGCGAGAAGGATCAGGCATAGACAGAGGAAAACCGGTTTGCGTCCTGGTAAAATCATAAATCAGAATTACTAATTATCGTGATAAAATGCAAATAAATTGATAATCAGCAAAAAAGAGTGACGAGTGACTGGTCGTGAAACGTGACGCGTGACGCGTGAACGTTCGTGGGGGAGGACCAACGTGTCCTCCCGTAATTAAAATAATCCTTAACTTTAACCAACCAATCCAAAGCCATTATCATGTTCACCAAACAAACCTTTTTTGCACTCGCCACACTTGGATTAATTCTTCTGATGTGTATTTCCTGCAATTCAAATACGCCTACAGCTCCCTACGATCTTGACGTTCTTAACGCGGACGCAAATATGCGTACGATCTTGACGCCCGTAACTTCCTCACCTCCTCACGATTGCGTCA
>JAPLDV010000007.1 GCA_026391235.1 Bacteroidia bacterium
TTTTTCTTTCGGGATGTCCAGAAGAAATGCATACAAAAGGTCACCCTTGACCGTAAACCGGATATCCTTTTCGGTAAATTCTTTTCCGGTTCCTTCATTGAAATATTCACCCTCGATCTGGGTTGGCCCTTCGCCGAAAACATCCCACGGCCGGGTTCCATATATTCCTTCACCATTAATTTTCAGCCACTTGCCGATAGCAAAAAGGACATCCTGTTGTTCCTGAGTGATCGTTCCATCCGGCATGGGACCAATATTCAACAGCAGGTTACCGTTTTTACTGACAATATCGATCAGTTCATCGATTAGTTCATTCGGACTTTTGTTTTCTTCCCCCGGAATGTACCCCCATGATTTTTTCCCGATGGAGGTATCGGTTTGCCAGGGATACTTCTTGCCTGCCTTGCTGCTTCCGCGTTCTATATCATATACCGCGGTGCCGTCGGGGAAAGAACTGTTCTTGTAATTGATGGCCACACCTTTGCCCCATTCGAGTCCCTTATTATAATAGTATGAAGCAAAGGATTTCCGGTAAGGTTCGAGTGCCGGCTGCTCGATCCACCAGTCGAACCAGAACAGCTGAGGCTGATACTTATCCACCAGTTCCACACTGCGCAGGAGCCAGTCGTTCATGAACTCGGGCGACATGGTTTCATTTTCCTCACGGGCCGGACCATAGAAATCGGCATACTGGGGATCCATAACATCGGAATCAAATTTACGGCCGCCCTGTAAAAACCACCAATGCTCAATGCGGTGCGAGGAGAGTCCGAAAATCAGTCCCTGCTTTTTTGCAGCAGCGGCAAGATCACCGATAATATCGCGGCGGGGACCCATCTCGGCCGCATTCCACTTCGACAGTGCGTTTTTATACATCGCAAAACCGTCGTGGTGCTCGGCCACCGGAACAACATATTTTGCTCCCGACTTGATAAAGAGGCTGATCCACTCGTTGGCATCAAATTTCTCTGCCTTGAACATCGGGATAAAATCCTTATAGCCGAAATTCTTTTGATTCCCATATTTCTCCTGATGATGCTTAAAGGCCGGTGAACCCTGCAGATACATCAGCCTGGGATACCACTCTGATTCAAAGGCAGGTACTGAATATACTCCCCAGTGAATGAAGATTCCGAATTTGGCATCGCGGAACCACTCCGGACATTCATACTTTTTGAGGGATTGCCAGGTGGCCTGGTAACGGTCCTGTGCATTTACCTGAATGACAAGGAATAAAAGCAACAAAACAAGGTAAGCGGTTTTTGTTTTCATCGTTCAAGGTTTTTAAAGATTTACCATTTCTTTTCATTTTTTTCTCTCCTCGCCGAGAGGAACATGGTGATCGAGGTATACAAAACCACGCCGCATACAATTCCCCTCATAACATCAACCGGCAGTTTGACAACTAAAACCAGGATTACAAAGGATGCCAGCAGTACACCCAGTATACCGGAAACAGTTAGGGATATTGAAACTTTCCGGTCATATGCTTTTTCCCTGATAAACCTTGATCCTCCGGCCGCCATCAGCATTGCCGTAGCAGTCATCATGATCGGGAAAGCAGTCAGGGGGTGCATGCCAAAAACCATGACCATTCCGAAACAGGGAGCATAGAAACCGATTCCTATAGTTTGAAGCGCTCCGAAAATAAAACATAAGACCAATATGGCAGCCAGCTTCCAACCTGTAAGGCCAATCGCCACGCCTTCGAGAGGGATCAGTTTGAAAAGGCTGGCCAGGATCATAAGAGCTACAACCAATAGCCCGATCCCCATACCCAGTTGGATTTTGCGACGCGACATTTTTGCGACGATACCTGCTCCAAGCACTGCTCCTACCGGTGCAGCTATTGACATTGAAACAAGAGTAACCGGTTCCACCTTAACGGCTGTCATGAAAATAAACGCCTGCGTTACAGTTGCAAGGGTATTGCCTACATTCATCGTACCGGGGATTAGCCGGTCGTCCACCAATTTAAAAAATTTGAAAATGGCGGTTTGCTGGGCAAAACTTCCTATTCCAAATGTATCGAAGAAGTTTGTTATAAATCCTGTGGTAAAAAGACCTGACCACGGCTTGTCGGAAAATGACTTTTGATTTTTTAAGACATCCCTAATATAATAGGCGCCAAACAGGGCGGACATGACACCCAGGACTGCTTTCAGAATAATTACCATAATATATATTTTCAGGATCAGATTACAGGGCTAATTTAATGGAAACTTTATGAAAAAACCTATCGGTTGGTTCGTTGAGTTTTCACCGGGAGGAGCCACGGCTCCTCCCCTACGAATGCCATCGGGTACTTTCGTAGGGGAGGACCCACGGGTCCTCCCGCTTCGGGTCCTCGCGCATCGTGCCACGATCACAACATCATCCTGCACAACCGCTTGAATTCATTCTGTTTCACCGATCCATCCGGCAAATTGCTCCCGTTTTGCCAGGCGGCCATAGCCTCTTTGGATTTCCCCATGGCCAGCAATGTTTTTCCCTTCCAGAACCATGCACATGCCTCCTCCGTTCGCACGGAATGGCCCACGCCAAGATTCTCCGGGAAAGTAAGGGCCATTTCAAACTGGATCAGGGCTTCATTGTATTTTTTCTGATTGAACAGATCGGTTCCTTTGCCTGTATGAGCCTGGTTGAAAAGGTCCCAGGTTATGGTCGATCCTTCCCAGTTCACGAAATAGGGCGTGGAAATCAGCAGGTTATAGCACTCGTCATACCGTTGTTCATCGAGATAATCCTGCGCCAGGTCCTGGATGATGTCCGACCGCTTCATCCCGTTGAAAGACATATTTTCCAGCTGGGATATTGCTTCCGGCCGTCTGCCGTTATCGACCAGTACGCGGGCCAGATCACGGTAAAGAGTTTGATCATAAGGCCTTGCCTTGATCGCGTTCTGGAAGCAGTTTTCGGATTTTGCATGGTCATCGCCGATCACCCAGTGGTACAATCCCAGGTTCCGCCAGGGAATGCTCATCGCAGGATTCAGCTGAACAGCCTGGGTCCAGTAATCTGCAGCCTCATCCAGACGCCCGAAATTCCCGAGCAGGTTGCCCAGCTGATACCGGGCCAGGGCATCTTTCTGATTCGCATTAACTGCAAATTCCAGCACATCCATGGACTCGGGCCTCGACGCCATGATAAAATCCTGATAGTTGGCAGCTGCTTTAGCCAGGTAAGTATCTGATTTATCCTTTTTGCCGGACAAGGAATTCAGATAAGCCAGGTGGTATTGGATCAGGAAGTTCTGTTTAGCATCGTCAACGCCTGATATGCAGGCATTTTCAAGGATCCAGGCTGCTTCGGAATATAATCCGAGTTCCGAAAAAGCAATGCTGGTTTCCAAAATCTCAAAATCATATTCACCGGCAAATTCACGGATCACCGCTGTAAAAACCACCGGTGTATCCATTATCAGGGCTTCCAGTGCCCTGCCGGTGAGATCGGTGGGATTCAGTGCGATCCTGTTTTTTACCAGTTCCCTTCGGCATAGTTTTTATGCAGCATGAGCCCCCGCCCCACCAGGTCAAACCCGATGGATTCCGTTCCCAAACATCGCGATGCTTTATATCCGCATTTAATGGCCCCATCGGTCATTTGCTGCTTCAGGTTGCACAATCCCAGGAAATACCAGGCAATCCCGTCATCATTCGGGATCTGGGCCAGCGCTTTGGTAAACCCTTTAGCCGCCCTGTCATACTGAGCGGCTTCAAAGTCCAGAACAGCTAAATCGCGCAGGGATGCCAGGTGGAGTGAATCCTTTTCCAAAGCCATCATATAATATTTCCGGGCCATATTCCGGTCGAGCGCCCGGTCGAATTTCTGCGCTTTAAGGTATATTTCTTCAATGGTAAGCTGATTATCAGGCTTGTTCACATAAGTTGGCTGTTGTGGCGTAATAACTTTTGGTAATGGAAGCGGACTTGTATAGGACGCCAAATCTTTCCCTCCGGAAGATTTCAGTACCACATTCACCACCTTTCCAACAGGTATGGTCACTGAGATCGAAGTCGCTTTTTCCGGTGACAGATCTATCCTTCTTGAAATTATCTCTTTATTATCCTGGTAGATGGCACAATTGGCGCCGGCAAACTTTTCGGTGGAGATCATCCGTACCTCCAGCTGCCCGTTTTTACGCTCTGTCCGGAAAGCGACCTGCTGATTGGCAAATTCAAATCCATCGCCCAATCCATGAACAGGGTACCAGTATTCTTTCCAGGAAACCTGTCCTTTTGGGGGAAGGATCCCATAATCCGACTGGGTCTGCATCGGGCCGCTCTGCACCTCGATATAATTGCCATCGGTATCGGTCAGGTTTTTCTGGCAGATCCGGCCGTAATCCCCCTGTCCCCAGGTCCAGGCTTTTTTTCCGCTGTGCTCAAAATGATTGGCAACCTGGATCACGCCCCTGTCGAGATCCACATCGTATGCCCCGAAAAAATCGTATCCGCAGTTGACTGCAAATATCGAGGCGGCATCGGCATAGTTTTTTGTCCGCGAAAGGTCATTGCCCTTGTTTACCGGCCAGTTAAAAAATTCCACCCCAAAATGATCCGTTCCCAGGCTCATGGGATAAATGAACCGGGTACCTGGCAGCTGCGGAAAAGCGGTGCAATTCCAGAAATAATAAGGATTCATTGCGTCAGTCGGGTTGTAAATGCGCATCTCCTCATCCAGATAAGCTTTTCCCGGATGCAGGGTCACGCGTACCGTCCACTGGGTGCGCAAACTTTTCTCCAGATTGCTCACCTCCAGATAAGCCGATCCGTCGGGATTGGTTCCGGAGATCACATCCACCGGTGATAAAATCGTAACCGTATGCACCTGGGGACCAGCGTTCCACTCCACACCGCCGCTGATAAAACCTCCCCGCATGCCTATCATGCTGGGCTTTATCACGCTGTTCTTATGGAATACCTCATGGTTGGTTGTTTTATC
>JAPLDV010000447.1 GCA_026391235.1 Bacteroidia bacterium
AGCGTGGGAAATAAGATCCGTTTGTTCCCCTGCTGGCCAGCCGGTGAGGATGCCCGGTTCTCGGGATTGCGAGCCCAGGGCGGTTTCGTTGTTTCAGCCGAATTCAAAGCGGGCCGCGTGGCATCTGCCACGATTGAAAGCGGCGCAGGGAAAGAACTCAGCCTGCTCAGCCCATGGAAAACCATTTACGTAAACCGAAAAAAAGGCGAAATCGGACCCGATGGCCTGTTAACTTTGCAGACGAAGAAGGGAGAGGTGTTGAGGTTCAGCGAAAATTGAAAATGCAAAAATGTGTTCCCGTCATCTAAACGTACCAAAGTGAGAGCAGTTAACCCAAGGAATTGGATGGGTTTCTGAAGGAGAAACTTGAAGGCTGTCGGCTATGCGATTACCTCTCCTTCAAAATCAACAGCCACCCTTCCTTGCTCTTTACCGGTATCAGGTCATTTAACCCGAAACTTCCGGCTGCCTGAAAATCCTTGATTTCCGGTGCTGTTAAAATTGCTTTTGCCGGATCCAAACCCAAAGCTTTCCAATCAAAAGTGAGCCTGATCGTTTGATCCTGATTATCAAAATTTCCAATAGAAATCAGGGTTTCCTTCCCTTTCATATAAACCGTAGCCTTCACATCCGGATGGCTGGTTCGTACCGGGCAAGCTTTATCCCAATAACCAATCATTTTAGCATCGGCGATGCCAAAAGTTTTCCAGAGATTCCAAACCGGCCGGGGCGAGAATTGTCCATAGGCATCGCGTGCCGTGGTTCCATACACCATTCCCAGGTAACGGTTGCCTCCGCCCTGAAGCATTTCGCTCATCTGCCCGAAAGGAATTCCCGAAAAGGTAACAAACCACTCATCGGGCGTCATTTTATTGTATTGAAAACTCTCGCCAAACCATAAACGGTCAACATAAGGGAAGAATCCGGCATACTGATTGGCCGGTCCTCTCGAATAGCCCGTGTTGGAATGCAGGTCAATTAAAGCCCCCGGACGGTAATGCTCCATAATTTTTCGCATCCGCTTCATCACCGGCCGGTCGAATGAAACATCATCCATGTAAAGTCCGTCGATTTTATAGTTTTCAAGCATCCAGCGCAATCCTTCCAGATAATAATTGATCCAGCGCGAGGAACCTGCCAGTACCAGCGCTGCATCCGAAATCTGATCGGGCAATTCGGTGTACCAGGCCGGTTTGTAATCGTCGATCAGATGCTCGCACTCCCAGGGAAGACCATAGCCCGGACCTGCGGTGAAAATCTGGTTTTTTAAACTCTTTAAGGCATAAACTTCGGGACAATGCGTGGTCAATTCACGAACGGTATAGTAAAGCTTGACTTTCCGGTTGGCCTTATGCTGTTCCCCGATGTGCATGATGAGCGAATCACGGACAATAAAGGGATAATTGATATAAGGATTGAGCAGTTGCGCATGGTGAATATTCTCAATGTTCGCACCGCCTTCTTCGGCGGCTTTTGCAAATCCTTTGGGATCTGAATGGTAATAGCGCTGCGAGAACTGCTTGGCGGTATTCAGCTGGCGAACAGGCGTGATCAGCAGGTTGACCTGGTAATCTATGGGCTCCCTGGTCAGCGTAACAGCACCCGTGGAAGCAAGGAAAGTGGTTTGCTGATTTCTGCTCCCGGTTTCGGAAATTCTTCCCGCCCCTCTGTTCGACCAGTTTTTTGGTGGTCCCGGCTTGTAATCGGCAATCAGCGGCCCGTGATAGACATCCCCGGTAAACTCAACATGCAGGCCCGACAGATCGCCGCCCATCCAGTAACTGTCATACGGTCCTTTCCAGTCCCAGGTATAACTTTCCGGACGGAGGCCACCGCTAAAACCCGTTCCCATGAAATACTCCGAGGATTCGGGAGTATAAACCGTTTTCAGGCGGATATCGCGGACGGCAATATCCTGGTCCGGTGCCGAAAGCTGAATACTGTATGAAACACATCCGTCATATTCCATCGCAGCATTACATTGAAACTGTAAGCCGCTTTGTACCGAGCTCGCTGTCCAGATGATCTTACCCGCTGATATTGGGGTTATTACCAGATTACCAGAAGTAAATTCAATGATACCGGTGTTGGTTTCCACCTCAAAGCTGATGGGTTTTGCCAGTACCTGACGGTTGTTGATTCCGATGGATTCCGGCAGCCCGTTCTTACCAATATTGACAGTCTTGCCCGTTGCTTCAATTGTATTACCCGATAATTCCATTCCATTATAAGGTGTAACAGGCAGATCATCGATACCGATAGTGGAATTCAGCCAGCGCATGCGCGAATGCCGCCATTCCTCACCATCGCCCCGGTCGGCCAGCATCCGATCGTCAACATGGATGGTTACTTTTATCTCTTGAGGAGCCGCGCCATCAGCGGTTAAAGTGGCTGTACCTGTGTATTTCCCCGGTTTTGCATGTTGCGGGATCTGAATGCCGCACCACAGGGCCTGAACATTCCCTTTCGGCACATCCACCGCAAAACTGACAGGATTTCCATCCCAGTTGGTTCCTCCCTGGTTAAAGCAGGTTACCGAGTCTTTGCTGATTTTATCCTGACCCATTGTAAAATCGCTGAATGTCAGGCGAACATTCCTGACATCAGCCTTAACGGCCCATAGTCCAATTTGCCAGCAGTAGTATTCGTTTTTCGAGGCATATCCTTCAAATGACAAAACCGGCTCCCTTTTTACCCACCTGGCCGGAATCGTATAGGGTAAGCGAATGGGGAAAGCCCGGTCTTCGGTATAAATCAGGAAATCATCCGTATGTTTTTCCAATATTGCCCCGATCTCTTTTCCGGTAGCGATGAGTCCCATCGCGGTAAAGGCATCAAATTTCGACCGGCTTTCTATGCGTTCAACGGTAGCCTCCGGAAGTGCCGTTTTGTTTTTTTCTACAGATGCCACCCACGAAGGATCTGCAGTATATTCGGGTGACAGATAATCATTCCAGGGCTTGCCGTACCGCGCATCATCCCATTTTCTGCGGAAGGAATATGGTAAATAATACACATAATATTCCGTTTCGCCTGTCTGAGGCTGAAAGGCTATTTTCCCTTCCTCCGCCGAGAATTCCAGAACCTTAACATTTTTTATTTCATTTCCGGACTTTACCCCATAAACCACCACTTTTTTTGTTTCAGGGCGCATGTCCGGACGGCGCCAGGGGATGGATACTACCACCGCATTCAAATCCGGGTTGTTTACCTTGACAACTGCCCGGTGATTACCTTTCCTATCGGGCAAAAAAGCGGAATCGGCAACAACAAACGGGATCCCATCCGGAGCAAAAGCCTCGAACTGACTCTCTCCGTTCGGGATGTTTTCAGAACAACCCAGCATGACCAACAGACTGATTAACAGCAGATAATTTTTCATGATTTCCGAATGAGTTTATTGTGCTGTTCATTATCAAATCAAACAACTTCCGCTTTCCTGTTTTTCGATTTAAATAGCCAGTCTTTCACACGTTCATATACATAGCTGATAATCAATATGGAGATTCCTATCTTCATATAAATGGATTGGCCTGAGATCCATTGCAACCCAATCATAACCACTCCGGCGACGAGGTAAAAAATTCTCAGGAGTTTTTGTGAGCCCTTTAATCTTTCCGATGGTTGAGCCTTCTTTATGAAAAAGGAGGGCACAATAAAGGCTGATGTCACAACAATAGTGTACCGGAATTTTATCGTCACCGGCGTACATTCCGCTGAACTGAAACTTTCCGTGTTCATCCAAAACAAAGACAGTCACATTTTCATCATTTGGGTTTACAATCCAGTATTCCCGCACGCCGTGTTCCTGATAAATATCGAATTTATCCCTGATATCACGCTTCTGATTATTTGCTGAAATAATCTCAATGATGAAGTCCGGAGCTCCAAGGCAGCCTCTGTCATCAAGCTTATTGAGATCGCAAACCACATACAGATCAGGCTGAACAACTGTGTAAATAGTTTGATCGGTACTGTTTTCTTTATCTTTGGGAAGCCGGACGTCCGATGGAGCATGGTACACTTCACAGGATTTATTATCCAAAAATACATCCAGGGTTCTTGTCAGTTTGGTTGAGATTCGCTGGTGCTTCCGCGATGGCGCCGGGGTCATCAGTTTAATGAACCCATCATATAGTTCACGCCTTACATCGTCGATCCATGTGAGATAATCTGCATAATTGTATCTTTTGCTGAGGTCAGGATTCAATGTGTCCATTTCTACAGGTATTTTAAACAAAGATAGATTTTTTGGATGGAAGAAACGCCGGGTGAAGATCCCGCGCCTGCTCCGGCCACCGGAGAGTGAATTCAGCTATAGCTAAACAAAGAAGTAATCCTGTAACTATTATTATCTATTCTACTTTAATGTGAAAATAATTTGCCCCAAAGCGTCAGGAATTGTTTTACTTTTCCAACAACTTCTGAAGGAGTTCAAGTACCAGCTTCTGATTACCAATAGCATCTTTCTGATTCTGAATAATCGATCTGATGGAGGTTATCAGAAACCATAAGAACCAAATAAAAAATCCATATAAACAAATGATAAGGACAACACCTAACGGACCAGGGAGTACCATTTTTATCAGTTTTTAAGGGTTAAAGAGTTCAAAGATAGGAAATCGTTTTGAATTTGGATCAGGGGTTTGTGAGGAGTTGGTAGTAAAAAGCCAATCTTTCACAAGTTCATCTTACCGTTTTCCTGGCCTTAAGCAATTGTTATTTTTCCATCCATCGGACATTGATATAACAAGGGATTTATCATAGCTGCGGATTATAAAAATGTATTTTATTCTATTCATTACCTGTGAGTTGTGGGTTTTTACCGGTTAAAGCCATGGGAAAGGGAATTCTTATTCATTCCACCGACGGCAGGACGTATGAAACTGTAAAAATCGGACATCCGTGGTGGATAAAATGGCTGTAAGATGTATGGTTTAGCCCCCTATTCTTCGAAAAAGCAGTCAAATATAGTACCGTGGTTGCTAAAAGAGATTATAAACTCATGTTGTTAATACTGCCTTAACGGATTGAAATCATCACAATTACTTTTTTGTAAATTGAACTTAGGATAGTTTAAAGTAAAGGTTCTGTTAACCTTATTATAATCAGCTTTATACGGTTTGTAATAAATCTTTTTCTTACTATTGTAAGCAGACAATAGTGGCGAGGGTTTATTTGTTAAACAGAATTCCCGGTTGGGTTTTACTGTAATGTTCATCATACTGGTAATAAACCCTTTGTTGTCAATATGGATTTTAAAATAGTCGGTTTTAAAAACCCATTGCGCTTTGGCAGTAAAACCAAACTGCAATAGCAGCAAAAACAATAATAGACAGGTTCTACTTTTTCCCATCTTCCAGCATTCCCGCACCTTTTGACAGGCGAACCTTAGTGTCTACATTTTGAAACTGATTCCCGCGGATAACTCCACTCACTCCATCGCCGGCACTGATGCCGATCCTGCAGTTTTTAAACCAGTTGTCCTCTACCACCATGCCCACATCAACAAGCGGTCCGGTATAATTAAGGCGCGTGTTATCGCAAACCCGGTCCCAGAATGATATGGCCGCATCGTTGGTCGATAAATTGTTCCGGTAGATATGGCTGAGATTTCCGATCTGCCCCTTATTGAATTCACGGCAATAGCCGGTTCCGGTATATCCGAGCGTCCATACCCCCCCGACATAATTACTCAGGAACCGTCCCTGGTCGAGATGGTTATTCAGGATCTGGTTAAAAAAGTTGCCGCTCCAGGCCCGGTCAGGAGTGTAGGCACACTGGTCGAACATCACGCCGCCGCCGCGTGCCATGGAATTACCGTCCACTATCCAGCCCCAGGCTTCGCCCCAGCAAAAAATGCCGGCTCCGGTATCGGAAAGTTTATTTTGCACGATAGTGATGTTTTCATGAACATTGTAATAAACCAAGGCTATTTTACTGCCTTCACCGGGCATTAAATCCCATGGTTTATCCAAAATCAGGGTATTGCCTTTAATCTCTTTCACCTTCCGTTTCTGCCCAAGTCCTTTACCTCTCGATATAACACATAGCCATCCCAGGGCATCAACTTTTTCAACTTTAGCAAGAGTTATTGTATTGTCAGTTGCAGATTGGGTTTCATACGCCTGTTCGGGGCCCCATCCATGCCAGAGCAATCCCTCCGAATCGCAGCCCCAGGTAAGTTGCACCGTGTTGCGGGCAAGATACATGTCCTGACTCGTGGCATGCGTCCAGATGCCACTGTGACTGACTGGGGTTGCGGGCCAGATGTTGTTGTCCTCAATGATGATTTTTTGAGGGCGCGGCAATCTGGGATATCCGAATTCCCTCGAGGCTATTGCGTTTGCCGATCTGCCGATGATCAATTCGTTATTGGCAACACGCACAAATTTACAGGAAATAAGCACCACGGCCATTCCCCCGCCGCGAATACGGCTATTCACAATATTTATGTTATCCCCATG